>JAKAVW010000381.1 GCA_021827445.1 Pseudomonadota bacterium | reverse complement strand
GAACTGGCGCGTATCGGTATGGATGATGATGCGGCCGAAGACCTGGGCTTTGAACCAGCGGTGGGTTTTGCCGCTTTTGAAGCCTCACCGCGGGCATTGGGGCAGGATGATAGTGTGGGCTTCGTCCGTTTGTTGGCGGACATGGATAGCGGCGAGCTGCTCGGCGGTGAAATTGTCGGCCGCGATGCCGGCGAACTGATCCACCTGCTCGCCGGCAATGGCAACCACGATGAGGCCTTGCGCAAGATCGTCGAAACGCGCGTCAACCATCCCTCGCGCGCGGAGGAACTCGTGAATGCCGCCGAAACGCTGGCGGCACGATGGGGTCTGGAAGAGCGGATTTTTGGAACGACAGATTAACGACTGACCCGGACTGCAAGGCTACCAGGAGGTGCCAACCATCCCCCACACTCCCATCAGAATCACCACCAACGATAAGAGCAGGTTGACGCCAGAAACCAGGCGGACTTGACTCAAGGCGCGTGCACCCGCCTTCCAGTCCTGATCGCGGACGGCACGCCGTAGCCGTTTGAGCGGTGCAAAGTAGACATGCAGCGACAGCATCACCATGATCGTACCCAATAACATCATCATTGAGATCGGCGCACTGAGGGTGGCAAAGCCCCCGTAGAACAGCGCTACCATGGTGTAACCACTGCTGAGCAATACTGCACCGGATATCCAGACCCACAGAAAAAATCGGCGCAGGATGACGTGCAGCAAAGGAATTCGGGTGCTGGCCTGAGCGATTTCTGCCTGCAGAACGGGTGCCAGCACGACCGTGGCGAAAAAAAGACCGCCAATCCAGATCACTACGGCGACAATATGTACGAATTGTTCAATCCATAACACATTCACTGGCATGGTATCGTCTCCTGGGAATCGGCAATTGTATGAAGAAAGGTACGTAAATCCAGCAGTTCGTCCTCACAAAGGGTGTGGTCCATGGGATAGCGGTGAGCGCTTATCTTATAACCCAATACTTCCATCATCTGCTGGGCAATCTCCATATAAGAAATGGGCAAGACGGTGTCCTGTTGCCCGTGCGCCAAAAATATCAGCGGCGACTCGGCCGTAGCTGTCGACAGCTGGGCGCGCAACGGCAGGTAGGCACTCAGGGCAAGCACCGCCTTGGTCACATAACCGGTATGCAATGCGGTATAGAGCGACATGGCACCGCCCTGCGAGAATCCACCGAGAATGATAGATGATCCCTTACCCGCCTCATGATCCAGTAGGACGCTGAGCCGCCTGGCCATGTCCTGTAATCCTTCCGCATCTTCCGCGGAATGACTGTCTGAACCATAAATGTCATACCAGGCCCGCATCGGTCTGCCGCCGTTGATGCGGACCGGACGCACAGGCGCATTGGGAAATGCCCAGCGGCAGCGGCCTTCCGGGTCTACAAGATCCGCCACCCCGGCGAGGTCTTCCATAGAGGCACCGAGGCCGTGCAACAGCACAACGCAAGGAGCATCCGCATCGCGACCGGGGCGCGTCAGCAGACCCTCCGGCCAAACATCATGGCTCAACGACATGTTCGGTATGACTCCTCAATGCATCCAACTTACGATATAAAGTGCGTTCGCTTACGCCCAGACGTTGCGCCAGACTGCGGCGATCCCCGCCGTAACTTCCCCGCGCCCAGCGTAGATATTGCTCTTCCAGTTCCGCCAGAGGAATGATTTCTGCAACGCCTGGTACGGAGGGCTGTCTGGCAGACACTGCGTTTGCCGTGCCGGGTTTCTTCTGCCCTGGCAGATGCTGAAGGTTTGTGGGCAGATGCTCGGGGAGAATCCAGACATCATCAGCCAACAGTGCGGCACGCTCCAGGATGTTGCGCAATTCACGAATATTACCGGGGTAATCATAGTGTTGCAGCATATCCAGCGTGTCCGCATGAAGCTGGAGGCCCTTGGCCACGGGCAATCGCTGCAGAATGGCTTCCGCCAGCGGGGGAATATCCTCCAGGCGCTCACGCAGCGCGGGCAACACGATAGGAAAGGTATTCAAACGATAATATAGATCCTGCCGGAACCGCTCCTCCTCGACCATTCTTTCCAGCGGGCGATGTGTAGCCGAGATCAGGCGGAACTGCGAACGAATCGGCTCCACGCCCCCCACTCGCCGGAAATAACCTGTTTCCAGCAGGCGCAGGAGTTTTACCTGCAAGCTGAGGGGAATATCGCCGATTTCATCCAGAAAAAGGGTGCCACCATTAGCCGCTTCTACCAAGCCAATTTTGCGCGAGTGTGCGCCGGTAAATGCTCCTTTCTCATGGCCGAAGAGCTCACTCTCGAAGAGGGTTTCGGGCAATCCCGAGCAATCCACCGCCACAAAGGGCCCGTTGCGAACCCGGCTACCCTGATGTATGGCGGCGGCGGCCAGCTCTTTGCCCGTACCGGACTCTCCCAGCAGCAATACGACGGCCTCACTGGGGGCCGCTCGTCGGATAAGCGCGGTAACGTCCTGCCAAGCGGGGGAGTTGCCGACCATAGCTGGAGCGGATTGCACAACCGACTGCGGTATAAGAATCAGAAGTTCGAGAAAATAAACGACTTCAGCGTTATCGTTGCGAATGGGGTACAGATCAATCTGGGCGTTTCCGGAGGTACCGCTATGCACCACATGCTGATCGGTACCAGAACGCTGACACGTATCGAGGGGGCAGTGGTTGCCCCCCTGACGACAGGTGTAGCCTGCTTCCGCCATGATTTCGTAACAGCGCCGCCCCTGTAAAGGCTTACCATCACCGAAAACCCGTCGGTAGGCCTGATTGGCGGCAAGGACCGTGTAATCCGAGCAAAGCAATACCGCCGGAGCGCTAAAACAGTTTAACAGCGACGTCATTTCCGGTCGTAACTGCTTGAGTAAATCCGTCATGGCCCTCCCCATCGTAACTCACACACCAGATCGCGCTACCCGCACGACGAGCACTCTCCCCCGGTAGGCATGCCAACTATAACAGCTTCCGCCGATTCGCGTATGCCATATCTGACAGTCATATTTGTTAACGTAGATAGATGTTTTTCCCCAGCCGTTTGAAGTCCTCAGCCTTTTCCTGCAGTCCTTCTAAGCGCGCGGTCTCAATGTCTTC
>JAKAVW010000024.1 GCA_021827445.1 Pseudomonadota bacterium | reverse complement strand
CAAAACAATCGTGCACCTTCCAAGATGGATGTCACCGTGGGGCACTGCCAAGGAATCTCATCCAAGACGTCAACCGGACAGTGCTGCTTGCGATTCGCGCCACGGAATTGCGCCGTGGACATCCAGGTAGGGCTCGATGTGGGGTTTGATGGCCGCAATGGCGCGGGATTGGCTTTCGCCGCCCCCGACCGTGAAGTGCGCTGCATGCGCCCGGAAATGTCGCCGGAGACTCCTGCGTACATCAGCACGGCACCGCGCTGCGCCATCGACGTACGGAGTTGATCAGAAACAGTTCGCCCACCGCCAGCTCCTCCGGCCGCAGCACCCGCTCGCGAATACGGCTCTCGCCGAGCAGCACTCCGCGGAAGATGCCCGGGAGCAGCCCGCTCTCCAGCGGCGGCGTCCACCACCCGGCCTCGTCGCGGAGCACCAAGTTCGCCGTGGTGGATTCGGTCAGCTCGCCGCGCTCGTTGACGAGCAGCACATCATCGCAGTCGGGGCGCGAGGCCGCACGCCTCTGGTACCCTTCACGCCCACTGGTCTTGTGGTAGAGCAGGAGGTCATCCGAGCGCACCGGCTCGGCGGCGATGCCCACGCGTACCGGCGCCTCGGAATCCGTCAGCGGACTTACCTCCACCCGCACCGCTCCGCCGTGCTCCAGCAGGCAGCGTACCCGCGCCCGCGCGCGGTGCCCCTCCAGCGCGCGCCGCAACTCGGCGGTGACCTTTTCGCGCTCGAAATGAAAATCGAAATACTCGGCCGATTCGGCCAAACGCACCAAGTGCTCATCGAGTAGGAAGAAGCCCACGCCGGGCTCGTAGCGCAGCGTCTCCAACAGTTCGAACGCTCGCGCCCGGACGCTGGTGAAACGCGCCTTCGCCCAGCACTCACCGTACTCCGCAGCCGCGTCGGAGTCGTGGGTGATGCCGCCGCCGACCCCGAGCTCCGCCATGCCGCGCGCGTGATCCAGGTGCAGCGTACGGATCGCCACGTTAAAGTGCGCCTCGCCCCGCGAGACGTAGCCAATGGCGCCGGTGTACGCGCCGCGCGGCTCATCCTCCAGCTCCCGGATGATCTCGGTGGTGCGCACCTTCGGCGCGCCCGTTACCGAGCCAGAGGGGAAGAGCGCGCGGAAGAGCTCCGTGAGCGTGGTGCCGGCGCGGGTGTGCGCGCGAATGGTGGACGTCATCTGATGGACGGTGGGGTAGTGCTCCACCTCGAAGAGACGCGGCACGAGCACGCTGCCGACTTCCGCCACGCGACCCACATCATTGCGCAAAAGGTCGACGATCATCAGGTTCTCCGCACGCTCCTTCGGCGAGGCCAGTAATTCGGCCGCCAACCGCCGGTCTTCGACGCTCCCACGGCCACGCGCGCAGGTGCCCTTCATCGGGCGCAGCTCCAGCTCGCCCTCGGACCAGCGGAAGAAAAGCTCGGGCGAGAGGGAGAGCAGCGAGTGGTCGGGCCACTCCAGCAGTGCACAGTACGCCGCGCGCTGCGTGCGGCCGAGCCGCTGGTAGAGCGCACGGGCATCGCCGTGGAAGGGCGCGCGCAGCCGCGCGGTGAAGTTGACCTGGTAGGTATCCCCCGCCGCGATATAATCCCGAATCCGCCCGATTCGCTCCCGGTACTCGCCCTCGCTCAGCCCCATCTGCCACGCGCCGAGCTCGGCCACTGCGGCCTCCGCCTCGGGCTCCGTCTCCTCGCGGGTGGCGAAGAGGGCGAAGCGCAGCAGCGGCAGCACCGCCGCCTCCGGCATCGCGGCCCGGACCGCAAGCGCGGCGTCGAAGGCGGGCGCCGCCTCATAAGCGACGAAGCCCACGGCGTGCAGACCGGCGGCCGCAGCGACCTCCACCTCACCGAGCGCGGGGAGCACCTCGGCCAGCGAACTCGCCTGCACCACGCGCCGCACGTCGTGGAAGCGAAAGGAGCGCGCTCCGCGGCGCGCATCCCAGGAATCGAGGCGTGCGCACTCGCGCGCCGACAGAATCCCGGTCGAGTTGTCGATACTCAGAGTGTTGACATTCACGCGGAAATGACCCATCTCGGGGCGGTACTTTCCATCTACGTTTGATTACTAAACCCCCTCCCGGGCTTCTTCCACTCTGTCACTGTTCACGGAGGGTTGAGCGCTCTCTACACACAGTACCTGCGGAACACACGCCTTACCGGATGTGGCGCGTACCTGCCCGCGCGTCCTCACTTCGATGACCGCCGCCGCGGAGACGCTGCGGCCCTCGCGGTCGGTCAGGATCATCAAGGCGGGGTAGGTGCTCACCACCTCAAAGGTGTGTAGTGCGCCCCGCCCGCTACCTCGGGACCGCACAACCCGGACGCGTCAAATTCCACCCGCAGCGGCGGATCGCCGTTCGCCGGAACGAAGGCGAGCGGCGCCTCCCGGGTGCGGTCCGTCCCGGCGAGCGCAGTCATGGCCCGCGCCTCCCGCCCCGGTACGCGCCGAGCCCGAGGAGCGCGGTCAGCGAGAACAGATCAAATCCGCCCCCGCCCGGGGAACCGGACGGTAGATTCTGCCGGGGTGCCGTCACTCCCACGCTCGCCCGCGCCACCGCGGTATGGCCCTGGTTGTCACTCACCGTCACGCTCGCCGTGTAACTCCCGGCGGTTGCGTAACTATGGCTCACGCTCGGCGTACTCTGGGTCACCGCGGCGGTTCCATCGCCGAAGTTGAACGTGTACTGCGTTATCTTCCCGCCACTGTTCGGGTCGCTCGAACCCGAGGCATCCAAGGTCACCGCCAGGGGTGCCGTGCCCGAGGCCGGACTCGCCGTGAGCGTCGCCAGCGGCGGACTCACCGCCACGACCGTGAAGGGATTCACGGTGATATTCACTGCGGTGCTCGCGTTCGCATGGCCATTGGCGGCCTGCACCTGAAAGCGGTCGGCGCCGACGTAGCCGGTGGCCGGGGTGTAGGTAAACTTCCCCGAGGACTGGAGCTCGAGCATGCCATGGGCGGGCGGGCCGAGCACACGATAGTTCACCGGCAAGCCGAAGGGCTCACTATCCTTGAGCGTACCGCTGAGCACGCCGTTTTCGGGCAGGCTGAAGCTTGTGCTGAGGATCGTCGGCGGGGGATTGAGATGCAGCGTCACGTTTAGGTTAGTGCCTCCTGTACCCGGAATGGCCGCACCTGTGGGTTGGACGCACTTGACGTTTGTAGTGTTCTGCTTACCAGGCAAGCCAGGCAGTTGGCAATACTCGCTCATCACGAGGTCCGGCCAACCATCCCCTGTGAGATCCCCCACCCCCACATTCATGGTCGAGTAACCGGCCCGGTAGAGCTGCTCTGGCTGGAACGTGCCGTCGCCGTTGCCGAGTAACACGCCCACGCTGGGGCTGCTAGCTGACCCCACCACGAGGTCCGGGTGGCCGTCACCGTTCACATCCACCACTTGCACCATATCTGTCCCAGGAACCACCGGGTAGGTCCGCATGGGCTGGAACGTGCCGTCGCCGTTGCCGAGTAACACGCCCACGGTATTGTCACCCCCGTTCGTTTCCACGATGTCCGGATGACCGTTGCCGAGGTCCGCCACGGCAACTGAGAGCGCGAAGTGGCCCACCGGGTAGACCTGTTGCGGCTGGAACGTGCCATTACCGTTGCCCAGAAGCACGCTCACCGTACTATAGGGGGTGGTGACAGCGTCGTTCACCGTCACGATGTCCGGGTGGCCGTTGCCGAGGTCCGCCACGGCGATGCCATAGGGGTCACTGCCCACGGCATAGTCCATCGGGACCTGGAATGTCCCGTTGCCCTTGCCCAGAAATACGCTCACGTTGTCGGTATTCCAGTCGGTCGTCACGATGTCCGGATGACCGTTGCCGAGGTCCGCCACCGCGACCCCCATGGGACTGTCGTTGCCCATGGCGTATTGCGTCTGGGACTGGAAGGTGCCGTCCCCATTACCCAAGAACACGCTCACGCTGCCGTCCGGAAGCAAGGGGCCCGTCTCAGAATTGTAAGCGCCCGCGTTCACCGCCACGATATCCGGGTGGCCGTTGCCGAGGTCCGCGACAACCGCGTCCACTGTTCTGTCACCCGCCGGGTAGACCGTCATGGGCTGGAAGGTGCCATCGCCGTTGCCCAGGTACACGTTCACGGTGCCGTTTGAGACGCCGGTGGGGTTACTGGTGAAATTATTGGCCGGCGAGGCATTACTCGTGGTCACGAGATCCGGATGGCTGTTACCGAGGTCCGCTATAGTCATGGACATCACGAGATTGCTGTCTCCCGGGAAGCTCTTGGTGGCCTGAAAGGTGCCATCACCATTGCCGATCAGCACCGTAATGGTACCGAAAACGCCGCTGCTAGTGCCGGTACCACTATCGGCCGTCACGATGTCCGGATGGCCGTTGCCGAGATCCGCCACCGCGATCGCGCTGGGGTAGATGCCGACACGGTAGAACTGCTGGGCCTGGAAAGTACCGTCGCCGTTGCCGAGCAGCACGCTCACGGTCCCGCTAGTGGTGTTCGCCACCACGAGGTCCGGGTGGCCGTTGCCGAGGTCCGCCACCGCGACCGCGCTGGGGCCGTTGCCCACGGCGTAGACATGCTCGGACTGCTGCTGAAACGTCCCGTCGCCGTTGCCGAGCAGCACGCTCACGGTATTGGCAAAGGCGTCTGTCACCACGATATCCGGATGGCCATTGCCGAGGTCCGCCACCGCGACCGCGGAAGGATTGGGGGTCACGGGGTAGGTTTTCCCCGGCTGGAAGGTGCCATCGCCGTTGCCGAGGAGCACATACACGACGCCCTTGTCGCCGACGCTCGCCACCACGAGGTCCGGGTGGCCGTTGCCGAGGTCTGCCACCGCTAACGATGTCGGTGAACTGGACCAGGTCGTCCCGGGTTGACCGGTGCCTAAGGTACCGCCCACGGAGTAGGTCTTCTGAGCCTGGAAGGTGCCATCGCCATTGCCGAGCAGCACGCTCACGGTCCCGCTATTGGTGTTCGCCACCACGAGGTCCGGGTGGCCGTTGCCGAGGTCCGCCACCGCGACCGCTGAAGGCAAGTTGCCCACGGCGTAGAAATGCTCGGACTGGAAGGTGGTGCCATCGCCGTTGCCCAAAAACACGCCCACGGTATTATTATTACTGTTCGTCACGACGATATCCGGATGGCCGTTGCCGAGGTCCGCCACGGCGACAGCCATGGGAACGGCACCCGTAGGGGTAGGGAGAGTCTGCATGGGCTGAAAGGTGCCATCGCCGTTGCCCGGGAATATGTCTACGGCACTGGCACTCTTGTTCGTTGCTACGAGGTCCGGATGGCCGTTGCCCAAGTCCGCGACGGCGATACCGCCGGGAGAAAAGGCACCCACCACAGCGCCGGCTAACTGCTGAGCACTATAAAAAGGGGTGCCAGCATGCAACGCAGGCGCTTCCCAAGCCAGCACCAACAGGACGAGGACGTACGACACCCTAAATCCTACGCTATGTGCGCAAAAACCCGGAATGTATTTCATTGGCCCTGACTCCTCTGCCGGTTGGTCATGTGATGTGAATCCGCAGGGGCGTACTACTCGACCTCCCACCTTCTCAAACCATGAAAGTTTAAAGACCTAAAGAGGAGGATGTCAATAGAAAATGCGGCGTGTTTATGCCGTGGCATAATTATGCCACATCAGGGTATGCGTTACCGCAGTCGGTGCGCGGCCAGCCAGCCGGCCTGAAACCGCGTGTGGGCGTCCAGGGACTTCATGAGATCGTCCAGACGCCGGGCGAGCGTGCGGGCCGAGATTTCCAGCTGCCGGGCAATCATCCGGTCGTTCTGACCGGCCGCCAGCAATGCCACCAGCGCGTCGGTATCCGCGGGAGGGGAAACGGCGGTCTCTGGGGCCACCCGCGCCCCGCCACGCGTGAAGACGAGTGGCGCGGCGCGTTCCCAGACGGACTCGAACAGTGCGTAGAGGGCATCGAGTAGCGCCGAGGAACGAACCAGCAGAGAGGCACCGTCTGGGTGCTTCAAGTCCAAAGGCACGATCGCAAAGCGGTGGTCCGCAGCGAACAGCTTGAGCGGCACGGTTCGAAACACCCGCGCGTGCTCGCCCGCGTCCACAAAGGCGCGAATGCGCTCAATGGCGCCGGGCAATTCCAACGAGCTGCTGTCGTAGACAGTTCGGTAGCGTACTCCATGGGCCAGGGCCTCAAATTCGGTATCGTTGACTCTGGCGGTAATGGGCGATAGAACATAAGGCGGGCAATCGAAGCAGGCCGCCTCCTGTTGCGCGGAGCGCTGCATCTCTACGAAGAATTTTTTCCGGACCTCCCGGCCGGTGATGACCTCAATCACCCGCTCCTCACCGGCGCGCGGGCCGTGGGCGCGCTGCGCCTTCTGCTGCAGACGGGCGGCGGCCATCCGCGCGCGCTGCTGTGCCGCTTGCTGCCTGAGAATCAACGCCTCCACCGCCACCTCGGGTGGGGTCGGAAAGTAGTGGTGATGACGTTCCGGTGTATAGGTCACCAAGCCCTTGAGCTGCAGCGTCTCCAGGGTGAGATGAGCTTGGCGCCGGGACAGCCGGGTCCGATTGGCCAGTTCCGGCAGCGTGGCGCCGGGATGATCGAGCAGCGCTTTGTAGCACCGTTCTTCCCCCGCGCTGACCCCGACCGCCTCCAGCCACCGCCCTTCCTGGATCGCGTCCCCCGGATCGGCCACGCTTGCCCTTGGCTCCTGCCTCCCGGGTGGAAGGGGGCGGCGGGTGATTGAACCTGATTTCACTGGCACGGGTGCTGACTCCTCCCCCGGAACGACTCGGGTCTCTGTGCGCCAAACACGGTGCCGAACGATACCGGGACTGTCAACCGGCCCCCACTCGTTGCGGCGTCTGGCGCCGCTGTTGGCAGGAACCGCCGGATGTGGAACCGCACGTCCAATGGTGGGAGGGCGGCGGGCTGAGCCGGCCCCCTACCTGATCGCTTTCGGGGGGGGCGAAGGAGGACATCTCGCCGATGCAACTATTTCCGTACCCGTGAACGAAGTTGCCAGAAATTCAATTCACGCTCAGCGCGTCAACACCATTGTTCGATTAAGAGTTCCGCCAACTGCACGCTATTCAGCGCTCCCCCTTTTCGAAGGTTATCTGCCACCACCCACAAATCCAGCCCCCGAGGATGGGAAATATCTTCGCGGATGCGCCCCACGAACACCGCGTCTTTGTGGGCGGCCTCGGTTGCCGCCGTTGGGTATCCCCCCGGTCGACGCTCATCCAATACTTCTACTCCCGGGGCTCGGCGGAGCAGCGTACGAGCCTCATCAGCCGTGAGTTTTTCCCGAGTCTCGAGGTGCACTGCCTCGGAGTGCCCGTAGAACACCGGCACCCGCACCGCTGTGGCATTCACCTGTAGGCGCTCGTCCCCGAGGATTTTTTGGGTCTCCCACACCATCTTCATCTCCTCGCGGGTGTAACCGTTGTCCTGAAACTCGTCAATGTGGGGCAAGGCGTTGAAGGCGATCTGCTTGACGAACCGGGCGGTGGCTTCGATGGGATCGCCGTTCAGCAGCAGCATGGTCTGGTGCGCCAGCTCCTCGATAGCGCGGGCCCCCGCGCCCGATACCGACTGATAGGTCGCCACGTTGACCCGTTCGATACCGACTGCGTCGTAGAGGGGTTTGAGGGCCACCACCAACTGGATGGTGGAGCAGTTGGGGTTGGCAATAATGCCGCGATGACGGTACTCGCCGATGGTTTCGGGATTCACTTCCGGAACCACCAGTGGCACGGCGGGCTCGTAACGGAAGCACGAGGTGTTATCAATCACCACGCAGCCGGCGGCCGCGGCTTGGGGTGCGTATTCCGCCGAGACCTTGGAGCCGGCAGAGAACAGGCCGATTTGTGCCTTGGAAAAATCGAAGCGCGCGAGGCTCTCCACCTGCAACTCGGTATTGTCGAAACACACGCGTTTGCGCGCCGAGCGTTCGCTCGCCAGCGCGTACACGTTGCCCACGGGGAACTTGCGTTCTGCCAGAATTTCAAGCATTGCGGTGCCCACAGCGCCCGTGGCTCCCACCACGGCGATGTCATAGCAGTTCATAGAGGACTCCACCTGTTCCATAAGGGATACTTCTCATGTCAAATAACCACTTCCGTCGCGGGCGGCCGCAGGTTATAGCTGGAGGCCATGACACGACCGTAGGCGCCCGTGTTTGCAATGAGCAGCAAATCACCTTCCTTGGTACGAGGAAGCGGCCGGGCGGTGCCCAACACATCCCCCGTCTCACAGATGGGACCGACAACTGTCACTATGCTGGTAGCAGGGTCATCCAGTCGGCTGAGGTTCACGATTTCGTGATGTGCGCGATAGAGAGCGGGACGAAGCAGGGAATTCATACCGGTATCCACCCCGATGTACTGCAAGCCGTCTTTGGCTTTGGTTTGGGTTACCCGGGTGAGCAGTACACCCGCGGGGGCGGTCAGTAACCGCCCGGGTTCGAGCCAGAGATCGTACTGCGGATTGGCATGTCGGAATGTTGCGAGGAGCGCCCCTAGACGTGAGAGGTCGAAAGGCGTCCCATGGCACTGTTCGGGTACGCCGAACCCACCGCCAAGATCCAGGATCCGTGCGTCCGGGAATGATCGAGCGCACGCGTGCAGTTGCTCGGCAGTGCTACGCCAGATACCGGGGTCAAAGAGGCCACTGCCGACGTGCGCATGGAGTCCCAGAACACGCACACCGACGCGTTCGACGAGTGCTACCGCCGTATCCCTCTCAGACATGGGGATACCAAACTTCGAGGTGGGACCCGCGGTGCGTACATACGCGTGATGCCCAGCACCCTGGCCAGGGTCAAAACGCAGCAATATTTCACGCTCGCGGAATAATTCAGGCCAAGCACCCAATGGGTAAAGGCTGTCCAATGTCACCCGAGCACCGACAGCCATGGCATGAGCGTATTCCTCCCGCGGTGCAAAGTTGGGGGTGAACAGCAGCCTTTCACGGGGCAGGCCGGGGAACAAAGTCAGCACGTGATCCAACTCGCCCCTGGAAACGCATTCAAAGCCCAACCCTGCTGCATGAAATACCGCCAGGACATCCGGGTGGCAGTTCGCCTTAACGGCGTAGAATAATTTATCCACGGCCTTCAGTTGAAACCACTCCGCAACGGCCTGCTGCAGGGATATTCGGTCGTATACATAGAGCGGGGTTTTGTCGGCAGCGAGTTGCAGCAACGCGTCGCGCTTGTGGTTCCACCAGCGTTTCACAGTGTTGGACGGCGGCGCATTGTGCGCGAGCAGATCGGGAAGCGTTGGACCGTGCACTGTGCCTGGCAAGGCGTGATCGATCAGTAACCTATGCAGCTGCCATGCGAGCCGGTGTCCGTCTTCGGCGTTGACCACGAAGGTCAGGTTGAGATCATTGGCTGCCTGACTCACAAGGTGCACGGAATGTTCCTCAAAAATCTGCAGAGCGGGAGCCAGGCGATGCAGATTGGCGCGTAGATTACGGCCGACGATGCTGACCGCGGCACATCCGTGCAGTATGCGGGTTTCGCCGATCTTATTCAGGTCACTGGCCAATTGGTCCACCGTTTCCTTGGAGAGGCCGTCCGCTAGCGGATCAAGGGATACGGTGACGCAGGTTTCAGAAGTTGAAACCATGTCTACCGACAATCCACGGGCTTTGAAACACTGGAACACGTCGGCCAGGAATCCCACTTGGCGCCACATTCCGAGCGTTTGCAGAGTGACGAGCGTCACGCCGCCTCTCAGAGATATCGCCTTGCACTGACCGTCATCGATCGGGGGATGCGGGCCAATAACGGTGCCGGGCAGAGTAGGGTTAGGCGTATAGAGTATGTGCAGGGGTATGCCGTGTCGCTTGACCGGCTCGAGGCAGCGTGGGTGCAACACCTTGGCGCCGGTCAGCGCGATCTCCTGGGCTTCGTCATAGTCCAGTTGTTTCAAAAGCCGTGCAGAGGTGATTTCGTGGGGATTGGCGCTGAATAAGCCAGGCACATCGGTCCAAATCTCGAGACGCTGAGCCTGAAGGCGTGCGGCCAGGTAGGCGGCACTGGTATCCGAACCCCCGCGTCCCAAGAGTACCGTCTCGCCGCAGGCGTTACTGGCGATGAAGCCCTGTGTGAGCACCACCTTGTCGCAGGCCGCAAGATGTTCCGCCAAGGCGTGATTCGGCGCACTGTCGCAGGCCGCTGAGAGATACTGTCCCGCTAGAGATTGGTTCGGTTGACAGTGCGTTTGTAATAGCGTCCTGGCATCGATCAGCTCCGTGGCGAGGCCACGTGACTGAAGGTACAGGGCGCCTAGGATGCTCGCCAGGAGTTCGCCATGGGCCATTACCTCGGCCTGCCATCGGGGCGTCCGCTCACCGGTGTCCGCCGTCGGCGTAATCAGGGCGCGCAGCCGCGCGATGAGCGGTTCGAGACCCACGGATGGATCAATGCACAATTCCTCTGCCAGGGTCAGATGACGTTGCAGAATATCTGTTAGAACCTCTTCCTGGATCGTGCGGTCCGTGGTAGCCGCCAGCACCGCCAAACGGTCGGTCACGCCCGTAAGGGCGGATTGGACCACAACTAGGCGTTCGCCGGCCATGAGCCGTCTGTCAAGTTCCTCCGCGATGCGTGCCCAATATGTTGCACGGGAGACGCTCGTGCCACCCAGTTTTATGACGACCCATCCTACGAGACTGTTCATGGAATGTTCCTGCTAGTTACATGCCATTCAAAATCCACCACTTTCAGAATGTCCGTTAGCACACCAGCAGCCGTGATATCCGCGCCGGCTCCTGGCCCCCGGATTATCAAAGGCGTCGGCCGATAACGCTCTGTGGTAACTTCGATGAGATTGTCGGTATGACAGGTGGTTGCAAAGGCATGCGCGAGCGGGTAGATGCCGAGACCTACCCGTGCATTGCCGTCACTATTGAGCATGGCTGCGTAGCGGAGCACACCCCTAGTCCGGTTGGCCTCATCAAGGCGGTTTTTAAGCGGCTCATCCATCCGCGTAAGATGAACGAGGAAGTCGTCCAGGGTATCCTGAGCGAGATCCACCGGCACCAGATTTTCGACCTTGATGTCGTCGAGATCGAGAGGGAAGCCCGCTTCGCGGGCGAGGATTAGCAGCTTACGTGCCACGTCCATGCCGGCGAGATCAGCGCGTGGATCGGGTTCGGTCAGCCCGCGGCTGCGGGCCGTGCGCACCAGTTCCGAAAACGGCCGCGAGCCATCATACGTGTTGAATAGATACGACAAGGTTCCGGAGAGTAGACCTTGTATCATTAGGATCTGGTCGCCAGTGGTGCATAAATCACGCACCGTTTGGACCACAGGCAGTGCCGCGCCAACCGTCGTTTCGTAGGCATAACGAATCCTTCCTGTGGACGCTGCCCGCAAAGCCTGATACTGGGTTTGACTGCCCGCGATGCCAAGTTTGTTGGCGGTGACCACGTGACAGCCGCCACGTAGCCAGTCAACATGGTGTGTGGCAATGGCCGGACTGGCAGTGACATCGACGAGGATCGGTGCAAAATCCGTGGTCTGCCGCACATGCGACAGGAAACGATCAATATCCGTGGCGACGCTAGGTGGAGTTGCGTCGTGCCAGTCGCGGAGATCGAAGGCCTCGCGCGTTAACCACATGGACCTTGAGTTGGCGATGCCACGCACACAGAACAGGGGGCTTTGCCCGAGGCGGTCCGCCGTTAGATACTTGGCAAGCTGTCGTAGAAGCGCCCGACCGATGGTGCCGGTACCAAGAATCCCAAGAGGAATGCGCCAACGCGGCTCGCGTCGGGTGCCGTCATCCGTGGGTCGCCTGATCTCCAACACCGTGCGGCTGTTCGTGCTGGCGGTCGGCTCGGTACGCCCGGCTGCAGGTTTGACATGCCGGCTGTCCGTCGTGTCTATCCTGGGGTGTTCTCTCCGGGGTCTGACGGCAACGGCGGTCGAGGCCACGGCCGGTTTCCGCAGGTCGGGGGCGGGATAATCGCTCATGGACATCCCTCGGCCGCTGCAAAATCCGGCGTAACCGCGAGTTTGGCCGCGCGGCACAATCCAGCCTCCAGGTCACTGAGCAGATCCGCAGAGGATTCGATGCCGATGGACAGCCGCAGTAACGTGTCACGGATTCCTGCATGGCGGCGGGCCTCCACCTCCATGGCGGCATGGGTCATGGTGGCAGGGTGGGCGACGAGGCTTTCCACGCCACCCAGGGATTCGGCCAGGGAAAAATGGCGCAGGCCATCCAGAAACGCACGAATCTGCGTCTCCCCACCGCGCAACTCGAAACTCACCATGGCGCCGAAACTGGCTTGCTGCCGCGCGGCGATGGGGTATCCCGGATGCGTTGACAAACCCGGATAGTACACTCGGTGGACCGCGGGATGTCGGGTCAACAGCTTGACCATGGCGGCGGCATTTTCCTCATGCACGCGCAGACGCGCCGGCAGGGTACGCAGTCCACGCAGGGTCAGATAGCTGTCGAACGGGGCTCCGGTCACGCCGAGACAGTTCGCCCACCACGCCAGCTCTTCGTGCAGCGCGGCATGGGCGCTAATTACCGCGCCCCCCACCACGTCACTATGCCCGTTGATATATTTGGTGGTCGAGTACAGCACCAGGTCCGCGCCGTATTCCAGGGGCCGTTGCCACAGGGCCGAGAGGAAGGTGTTGTCCACGACCACCAGGCTGTTCACGCGGTGGGCAAGCTGCACGACCTCCCGCAGGTCGGTGATGCGCAAGAGCGGATTGCTGGGGGTTTCCACCCAGACGAGGCGTGGCTTTTTCTCCAGTGCCGTACGCAAAGCATGGGGGTCGGTCTGATCGATGATTTGCAATTCGAAGTGTCTTTTATGCGCCCAAGCCGTGAATAGCCGATAACTGCCGCCATAGCAATCATGGGGAATCACCAGCCCGTCGCCCGGCTTGAGTAACTGTAGGGGCAGCATCACGGCCGCCATGCCGGAAGCGGTGACGATTGCGGCCACGCCACCTTCCAGCTCTGCCAGTGCTGCGCCGAGCAGATCGCGGGTGGGATTGCCGCTGCGGGTGTAATCATACTGACGGCGTGCGTTGAATCCGCTGAAGCTGAAGTTGGCGGATAGATACAGCGGCGGCACGACCGCACCGTGCTGTGTGTCGGTTTCGATACCAGCTCGTACCGCAGTGGTGGCGAGGTCAACAGATGTGTTCATGTTTACAATTCTCATCAGTAAGCGCTGTGCACAGCAGCGGTGATAGCCGTCGGGGTTCCTTCAGAAAAGCGTCATGGCCGTAGCAGGATTCAAACTCAATCAATCGACCATACGTACCCAGCATTCTCGCCAGCGCGCGCATCTGCTCCATGGGTACCACTTGGTCCGGGTGGACCGCCACCAACGTGACAGGCACGCGGATACGAGCGGGATCCACCTGATGCAAATCCAAAGATTCTGACAATCTCAGATAGGCTTGCGGGGTTACGCGGGAGGCGAATCGGCGCGCCTTATCGCGCAGATACTTTGCCACCTGAAAGCTCCATTGCCCATCCAGATATCGTGGCGACTCGGAAAAGCGCGCCTCAAAATCCTGATGCGAACTGTAGGTAACCAGACCCAAAGCTCTGGCAAGCGCCAGATGTTCACGCGGGGCATCGCTGTCGAGCCCCTTGCGTATGATGTCGCGCTGGATGCTGCGGAACGCCGTCGCCATGGGATGCGGCCGATCCGCCCCACTGATGGCGATCAGCCGCGTTAACCGCCGGGGGTGTAGGGCAGCAAATGCGAGCCCCACCATGGCGCCATAGGAAGCGCCGACAAATGCGTGCACGCGTTCGATTCCGACAACATCGAGCACGGCTGTCAAGGCATCGGCCTGATCTTCCGTGCTGATGGCCACGTACCCTTCGTCCCTGCACTGGAAGTCCGTGAGGTAGTCCATGCTCAAAACCCGGTAGGTATTGAGATCAATGGCGCGGTGCATACCGACGATGTCATCCCACCACCCCGGAGTGTCGCTGCATGGAGAGGTTACGAGATGGCGTGTTGCTGAAATACCGCCCTGTACGATCACGACCGGTAGAGGTGCGGTACCATACAGGTGATAGGTGAGGCGGACCCCCACCCTTGCTGTGCTGTATTTTGGGCGGAAGTTTGCCAGTGCAACGATATTGACGGCCGGTGCAATCCGCATTGAGCCAGGAAATGGCTTAGGCGGAGAACGGGTTATGTCTGCGCCCGCAGACCCGTGTACGCCATGGCTGTGGGTACGGGTGGGCATCTAGCTCTCCAAGTCAGGCTTCGCGACCAGCGAAGCGGGATTCCTCATCAGGATCCTGTGGAGAGCCGACAGCTGGATTACCGCACCCCTCGCGTCCGGAACATCTCCGGCCACGGGGATTGCGGCAACTCATCTATCGGAGGATGGATACATCCCCGCAGGAGTTGGCACCTTCGCGAAAGGGTTGGTTTCGCGGGTTGCCCCGGCTTCAAAGGGCCAGTCCCTCAGCCGGTCTCGATGAGTAGGCGTACATAGTTCAACAAATGCTATTTTCCTTGTCAACTCCCCCTCCCCAGTTCACAGGTCTGACTGGCTCCTGGCCCGTTATTCCTGTTGCGCTAAACCGGGCGCGCTCAAAGACCAAGTGCAACATTTATGGGAGATCATTACTGTCCGGTTGATTTTGAATTCGACAACTTTTCATTTGCAAGTGCCTGATTCATAAGAGCCACGCAACTGTGTCAACGTTGAAATCGGAGACACCTTGACATCTCTTGAAACCCGCGCAGATTCTGGCTTCCCAAGCAGCAGTACCAATTTCAACCGGACACTACTGATGGGAGATAATGTTGCATGGGAAAAATCTATGGTCAGTTGAGTATGGAGAAACGGGCGGTGATTGAAACGCAACTGGAAATGGGAGTAAAGCCTGCAGCGATTGCGGTAGCTTTCATATCCCCTCCGTTGAGATTGAATCGGTACCAGGCGGCGCCCTGCGGCAGCGTCCGCACGGCCTGCTGCAACTCGTGATCCAGGGCGGTGAGGAATTGATCGAATTGTTTTAAGGTTGTCTCTCGTGCTGTCTGCAAGACGCCCAGATCGGCGAGGCTCGCCCGCAATATACCCTGGCCACTACGAGTTTGGCCCGGCGTTTGAGCAATACGGTGAACCGTTTCTAGGCCGGGGTGGGTGGCTGCCAGGGATGCAAACCCACACGCTCCCGGGCCAGATCGCGCGCCAACAGCGCCGCATCCACCCGACCGGCCTTGGCGCGGCGCCCCAGCGCGCGGGCATAATGGTGGACATTGTGCGGGTTGAGCATAGACGGTGAACGTCTACAATCTGATCCATCTGTTGTTGGCGCAAGCGGTGATCGAGGCAGACGTACCGTTGCGCACGCTGAGCTTCAAGTATACCGTGCAACTATGGACCGAATGGATGTCGCAGCGCACCGGCCTCGACCAGGCGCACACCACTCATCATGTTCCGGCTGATCGCCCAACTGACCATCGGCAACCGGCCCGATCGAATAGAACCCCGCACCCGCAAGATGAAGGCCCAAGTCCTACCCGTGGTTGAAGGTTCCACGCATTCAGGCTCGCCAACAGCTCCGTCACTGGACATCTGTTAGATGATGATCTTCAATGAGTAACAGCAGATAATTCGAGTATTAATCATGGGTGTCAAAGTCCGAAAGTATGGCCTGCTACCTCCGAATAACTGGGGCGACGATGCCCTCGAGCATTTGAGGTTGCAAACGCGGCTGTGGAACGCTCTGGTCGAACTGCACCTCAATAACCGGAAGGCCTATGTGAATATCCTGGTGCGCACCAGCAGCCAGGTCGCCCGCTTGACTGAGGAGTGCGCGATGCTGGAGCATGTTTTGGAGACTGCCCGTACCGAGAAAAAGCGCCTGCACGCCCAGACCCATTCAAAACAGGTCAATACGTCCGCTCAAGACCACACCATCCGCGAGTCGCTGGCCGCGCTCAAGGAGAAGCGTGTGGCGTTGCGCGTGGCCAAATTCCAGGCGAAAGCGGAAGCCGGGACCGAGATCAAGGCATTACAGGACCGCTTCTACGCCGACGTAAAGACAGCACTTCACAACTCCGGTCTGTGGTGGGGAAACTACGAAGCCGTTGTCAATTCATTTGAAGTCGCGCGCGCCAAAGTGCTGAAAAGCGGGGGCACACTGCGCTTCAAACCTTTCACGGGCGAGGGGCGCTTCACCGGGCGTGTGTCAGGGGGTGTAGCAGCCGAGGATGTGTTCAAAGGCGCGTGTGCCTGGCTCAAGATCACCCCAGTGCCAGCGGCCGCCTATGACCCCCATACCCATAAGGGGGACCGCCGACGCTTGTCGCGCACTACGCTGACACTGCGCATTTACACGGGCCGTGATGCACAAGGTAAAAAAACCAACCGCACACTGGTTTGGCCGATGGTGATGCACCGTCCGCTACCTGACCACGCGGTGATCAAGAATGTCACCGTCAACCGCCGCCGAATCGGACCGGATTTTAAGTGGGAAGTAGCGATCCTGTGTGCAGTGCCGGACAAACAACCTGAAACCCGGTCCGGGAAGGGCATCTGTGGTATTGCTGTTGGATCCCGACTGGTGCCAGGCGGTCTCCGCGTAGGCTACCTGGTTGGCGAGCACGAGGCTCTTGAAATCGCCCTGTCACGCGAATGGATGGAAGGTATGGAGTATGTCGAGACACTCTTCACCCGTATGGATAAGACCCTGAACGCCGCGGTGGCTGAGTTGCAGACCACAATCAAAGCCGGGCCGGAGGCATTGAAGGCGGCGGCGCGCGCGCCGGAGTGGAGTAGCCGGACGCTTTCGCGCGCTTACCGCGTCTGGAGCGAGCAGGCGCCTGAGTACGAACCCGTGCAACTCACGCGGCTAGTTGAGTGGCACCGTGCGCACACGAAACTCTGGCGCCAACGCGAGAACATGCGCCAACGCCTGTTGTCAAACAGGCTGCACACCTACCGAAACATCGCCCGCGCGATCGTCTCGCGCTATGGCGTGGTCGCCGTTGAAAAATTAAAGCTGAGCGATAGGGCCGTCTTGGAGCGTGTCAAAAAGTCGGATAGGGAGCAAACCAAGATTCCGTTGCCGGTCCGTCGTCAGCGGACGTGGGCCGCACTCCATGAGTTTCTGCACGAACTCCGCTGGCAGGCGGAGAAGGCAGGAACCGTGGTCCACGAAATCGGGGCCGCCTGCATGACAACGGCCTGCAACGAGTGCGGGCAGAACATGGGGCTCACGGAACGCCCGCGCCAGAATATCATGCAGAGGTGTGGGCACTGTGGAGTGCTGGCGGACCCGGATAAAAACGCCGCATGGAACCTGTATAATTCCGTTTTGAGAGCGGATGCTTACGACCGTACGGGCGACCGTACGGGACGTAAGTTTGCCGGGAATCCATTCGCTGGAAATCAATAAGGGTACTGAGGAACCGTTATAGAACCCAGTCCGGCGGGATACAGCCGGAACGAAGCACACCCTTCCGCGATCTGTACGCGGTTATAGAACCCAGTCCGGCGGGATGTAGCCGGAACGGTAAACAGTTGCCTGTGGGGGTAGACGCAGTATTCGAACCCAGTGCGGCGGGAAGAGGCCCAAAACGGCTTACCGCCGGCAATCCGAGAAGGTCTGGCGGGGTGGGGCGGGCAGGGGAAGGACCTGGAGTGGCGTGTACTTCCGGCACGCGTGCGTGACTGGGGGCGGCCGGGATTGATAGCGTTTCTCTGACGCCTAATTCGGGCGATTGGAGGAGCGTATGGGCAACAGAGAGAACGGGCAACCGCAGGACCTGGT
>JAKAVW010000380.1 GCA_021827445.1 Pseudomonadota bacterium | reverse complement strand
TATTTGTCTTGTTCTGGTGGGCCTTGTCCTGATTCAGAAGGGGCAGGGTGCCGATATTGGCGCAGTCTTCGGGGGCGGTGGCTCGCAGACGATTTTCGGAGCGCGTGGTGCGGGGAATTTTCTGAGCCATACTACGGCCGTGATCGGCGCGCTGTTTTTTTTGAACAGCCTTGGATTGGCCTATCTTTCCGATCACTCCGGCAGCAGTGTTTTTTCCGGCATCGCTCTGCCCAGCAAGGCGCCGGTGACGACGTCGGCGCCCGTAGCTCCCATCGTTGCTGCTCCGGCGCAGTCGGTAGCAAGCGCAGCGGGCCCGGTGACCAGTGCGGCTTCTTCTGTCGTCGCAGAAAAGACCCCCGTCAAGCCTTGACGTCGCCAGCGCATCATGAGAGAGTTTTAATAGTTATCAGGCCGAAGTGGTGAAATTGGTAGACACACCGTCTTGAGGGGGCGGCGGCGCAAGCTATACCGGTTCGAGTCCGGTCTTCGGCACCAAATTGCAGCCCTACGGGCTGTTTTTTTATCTCTGATATCATCCAGAGATATGATTTATCTACTAAAAAAATAATTTATCAGCGGCTTTGGATGTGTTTTCCGGGGCCCGTATCGGGTGGAGGGGTTGGAGATGTTGAACCACTATTTGCCAGTGCTCATATTTCTGCTCGTCGCATTGGTGGTTGGCGTAACCTCGCTGCTGATGGGTTCTTCGCTGGGGCCACACAGGCCGGACAGCGAAAAGCTCTCGCCGTATGAATGCGGGTTCGAGGCCTTTGAAGATGCGCGCATGAAATTCGACGTGCGCTACTATCTCGTTGCCATTCTTTTCATCCTCTTTGATCTGGAAATTGCCTTCCTCTTCCCCTGGGCGGTGGTCTTTGACCAGATCGGGATGACGGGTTTTCTGGCCATGATGCTATTCCTCGCCATTCTCGTGGTCGGTTTCATTTATGAATGGAAGAAGGGGGCGCTGGAATGGGAATAGAGGGCCTTCTTGAAAAGGGTTTCGTCACCACGACCATCGACACGGTAGTCAACTGGGGCCGTACCGGTTCCCTCTGGCCCATGACGTTCGGCCTCGCCTGCTGTGCAGTGGAGATGATGCACGCCGGGGCCGCGCGTTACGACCTGGATCGTTTCGGTATCGTCTTCCGTCCCAGTCCGCGCCAGTCCGACGTGATGATCGTTGCGGGGACGTTGGTCAACAAGATGGCCCCGGCCTTGCGCAAGGTCTATGACCAGATGCCGGAGCCGCGCTGGGTGGTCTCCATGGGTTCCTGTGCCAACGGCGGCGGTTATTATCACTATTCCTACAGCGTCGTGCGGGGCTGTGACCGCATCGTGCCGATAGATATCTATGTACCGGGTTGTCCGCCTACTGCTGAGGCCTTGCTTTTCGGCCTGATCCAGTTGCAGAAAAAAATCCGCCGCACCAATACCATTGCCAGGTGAGCCATGACTGACGCACTCGAAAATCTGCTCCAGCATCTCAGCGATGAACTGGGCGCGACACTGCGAACCGCGCGCCTGGATCGCGGCGAACTGACCGTGGAGTTGTCCCGTGAGGGCTTTTCTGCGGCATGTCTCCTGCTTCGGGATGATGCGGCCTGCGCCTTTGATTTGCTGGTAGATGTCTGCGGAGTGGACTACTCCGCCTATGGCGAAGGGCTCTGGGAGGGGCCGCGCTTTGCGGTGGTCTATCATCTGCTCTCCCTGAAGCACCGCCAGCGCCTGCGGGTACGTATTTTTGCCGATGACGATCTGCCCATCGTGCCATCCGTAGTGGAGGTCTGGGCAGCCGCCAACTGGTTTGAGCGTGAGGCCTTTGATCTTTACGGGGTTCTTTTTGACGGTCACCCCGATTTGCGGCGCATCCTTACGGACTACGGCTTTGTCGGCCATCCATTCCGTAAGGATTTTCCCCTGGTCGGTACGGTGGAAATGCGTTACGACGCGGACCAGGGCCGGGTGGTCTACGAGCCGACGCGCACCGAGGAGCGCGTGGTGGTACCACGTATCATCCGTGAAGCAGGGGAGGGTCGCTACAATGCCCGAAATCAATAACTTCACCATGAACTTCGGGCCGCAGCATCCGTCTGCCCACGGTGTGCTGCGTCTGGTACTGGAACTGGACGGTGAAGTGATCGAGCGCGCCGATCCCCACATCGGTCTGCTGCACAGGGCTACCGAGAAGTTGGCGGAAAACAAGACCTATCTGCAGAACCTGCCTTATATGGATCGGCTCGATTATGTGTCGATGCTGTGCAACGAACACGCGTACTGTCTGGCGGTGGAGAAACTGCTCGGCGTTGAAGTGCCGGTTCGTGCCCAGTATATCCGCACCCTGTTCGACGAGATTACCCGCATTCTCAATCATCTGCTCTGGTTGGGTGCCTATGCCCTGGACGTCGGTGCCATGAGCGTCTTTCTTTACTGCTTCCGCGAGCGGGAAGATCTCATGGATGTCTATGAAGCGGTATCCGGTGCGCGCATGCATGCCGCCTACTATCGCCCGGGGGGGGTGTACCGCGACCTACCTGCACAGATGCCACAGTACCAGCCGTCTCCTTACCGTGATGCCCAGCGCCTGCAAGAACTCAATGCCAACCGGCAGGGCAGCATGCTGGATTTCATAGACGACTTCGCGCGCCGTTTCCCCACCTACGTGGACGAGTATGAAACCCTGCTGACGGACAACCGGATCTGGAAGCAGCGCACTGTGGGTATCGGTGTGGTGGGGCCGGAACGGGCCATTCAACTGGGCTTCACTGGCCCCATGCTGCGCTCTTCCGGTGTGGCTTGGGATCTGCGGCGTACCCAACCCTACGCAGCGTATGCCGATCTGGATTTTGATATCCCGGTGGGTAAAACCGGGGACTGTTATGATCGCTATCTGGTCCGCGTCGCGGAGATGCGGCAGAGCAACCGGATCATTGTCCAGTGTGTGGATTGGCTGCGCAAGAATCCCGGCCCGGTGATTACCGATGATTTCAAGATTGCCGCGCCGTCCCGCGAAGAGATGAAAACCAGCATGGAGGCGTTGATTCATCACTTCAAGCTATTCTCCGAAGGGATGGCGGTTCCTGCGGGTGAAGTCTATGCCGCGGTGGAGGCTCCCAAGGGGGAGTTTGGCA
>JAKAVW010000379.1 GCA_021827445.1 Pseudomonadota bacterium | reverse complement strand
TGGGCTGATGCGTGCCTCCTGAGCATACTGCTGACCCTCATAGGCCCAAGCGGCGGTGCTGCTTATCAAACCGATGGTGCCAGCGAGTAAGGTGGTAGCGAAATAGCGTGACGTGAGTTTCATGATGCCTCCTTGTTTACCTGCAGTGTGATTATAACATCATCCTTTATTCCTTGGAGCGTAAATATAAGATCAACCCACCGAACTTTTAGTATAGTAGGAAAATTTTCAACGTAAAGAGCGGATCGCGGCGTTTTCTGAGGCGATTTTACCCAGAGATGCACTACATTCCGACGAATGTTGGGCAATTAGTCATGCTGCCGTGGTAGGTAATGCGTATATGCAAAGGCCACTACCAAGCCCTGCCTTTCAACGTTGGATGCGGTCACCAGAAAATGATCGGCAAAGAGAAGGGCTCAGGATGGCAAACCATGGGTGTAGTATAACCGCGTGTATGGTTGTTGCTAAAATCCTCGGTGGAGGGGTCTGCCCCGGCACCGAAAATAATCGCTGATACGTCGTGGCGATACAATACGGCTGTGCATTCTTGTTGACGATATAATTATACAGTAAACCCTTATGGATTGCGGCCATCAGGCCTTTCGCCATTACCAGATCACACAAAATCATGGACCGCGCCCGAGCGCAAAACGACGAAGCTCATGGCGGTGCCCGTGACATCCGTGGCGGTCCTGGGGAGGTCGTACAGCGGCCGAAGTCGGCCCCACATCTTGGCGGGAGAACAAATGCTGTTCATAATGGTGCTATCAGGGAATAGCTGTGACATTGCCAGCAGAGAGGGTGGAAGATGGTGCGCTGGTTTCTTACTGCATTGGCGCCACTGATTAGTGCATCTGCCCCGACTCTGCGCCAGTATGGAATCTGGGCGATTATCGTCATCCCGCTTGTTGAACGCAGTGAAGCAGTAATGGACATCATGCGGAACATGTACAGTCGGGTATATCCATAGTATGGGAGGGTGAGCAGGTGATCAGGATGCGTTTTATTGTAGCCATATCGCTATGGGCTTGGCTCGGAAGCGCGATGGCTGCGCCTCTTTTGCTTTTTGGCGTTCCACTGCAGGACGCGACGCGCGCGACGCTGACGCCCGCTTTAGAGAAAGCGGGCCTTCCCCCTATTCCGAATGGTCCCCAGCAATGGTTCGATACCTACCGAATAAACGGGCAGATGCCACAGCTGCAAGGCGCAAGCAAGTTTTCTGTGAAGTATGACAGACACAACCGGTTTGCGCTTGCGGAGTATAAATTTCCCAGCTTCGGGGACACCAGGCAGGTCCAAGATATTATCGCCATGGTTACATATAAATACGGACCGCCCAGCAGTATAATTGGCGAGATCAACCATGGGCCAGTCGTGGCACGCTGGAAAGAGGGCGGCAGCATGGAAATCAAGGTCTGGCGAGGGTGGCCGATAACCACCACGTACATGGATTTTGAGAATGTCGCCATTGTTAATGCGATGCGCGCGGAAAGACGCACCGGTATGCACGGTTCATTGCCTGCCCGGATGGATGCAGCGCCCATCAATGAAAATCAAGAATGGGAACCCCCGTCACCGGTGGAACAGGTTGCGCAGGCCAACAATCAAACCGTTCCGACGTGGCTCGTATGGGGGATCATTGTGTTCTTTCTCGTGCCCGCGGTGGGGATGGTCATTTTCGGTCATTTTCTTGCCAGGGTGACCCGCATCCCGCCCTTTGTTGTGGCCGCACGCGTTTTCTTTGCCCGGCTGGTCCAGTTTTTTCGCAGGCCTGGGTGGTTTCTGAAAGGACGGCAGGGCCGCTAACCGGTGTTATGTCTTCTTACAAAAGACTCATCGTCGTCTTGGTTCGTGAGTTTATGTCGGGTCGGAGCTGCGGCCCTGGAAAGTGTTTAGTCATAGTTTCAACCCAATGATAATGCCCCAAAGAAGACCATTCGCTGCCGCCGCGAGTATGTCCAGAGTATCATGAGATAATACCAGATAGGCAGCACTGCCACAGAGCACCGCACCGGCGACCCCGTAAGCCGTCAAGTCACGCAACTCTTTGGCGCCAGGAGTGAACGACCAATTCCATATTCTGCGCGCTATGGACCAGAGGTATTGGATCAGGCCGCAGCGCATGCGCAGATCCCTCCATAAGGGACGTTAGATATCCAGCATCTCCCCATATTCAGTGGGAAAGTTCCACAACGGCGCTCGCGATAAAAACACTCCACATGCCTAGTCTGAGCGTAATGACCCGAAAGGTATCATAAGCTGATCGTAGCCTTCTGGACAGGAGGATGTCACCTTTTCTCCGTTGAAGCCACCTCGGCACCTGCATGCCTGTGATCGCCGCTGTCACGGTGCCGCATCCGGCGCCCGCCGATCTACGTCAACCACCTTGTTCAACCGGTCAGGATTAGTATATCATGATCGATGGTTGGTAAATTTAGTGCATACGGTCAGCCAGGTATGACATGTTAATAAAAATTAATGTTGGTGATATTAGTGGAGGCGTTACCGGGCTGGACAAATCAGAGTAAGGGCACGAATCAAACAGTGAGGATATGACCATGGATATATTCAGCCTTCCACATTTGATTATTTTGTTGTTGATTGTCATGGCACTTTTCGGGACATCGAAAATAAAGAATATAGGAGGAGATCTAGGCTCCGCCATAAAAAGTTTCCGGCAGGCGATGAAGGATGAAGAACAGCAGCAGGGATCGCCAAAAACCGCCGGACCCATGCCTAAGGCAATCGAGCACGGCGCAGATGCAGAGACAGGAGAAACCATCGCAAAAAGTCTTCATAGCAAATCATGACATAGTAGCTAAACGGTATAATTCACCATGTGGGTGATCAGCGCAAGATACGGAGTCACGCATGCGCAGGGGGGCGTCCATACGAATTGGGCACAGTGGCGGCAAGCCTCGCCCAAGCGCTCGCAAAACATTCTCGGAGAGCGTTTTTTCAGCGATGCATCTGCCAAGGGTACGCATGGCGTGCTTCCTCCGGCAGTTGAGGATGGATTCTGTTGCTTTTTAGTAAACAAGCGGTGACACTTCATGCGCTAACACTACCGCCTCGGTAAAGGTGGCTGGGCGAGTACCCGGGCTGATAACAGGCCGCCTGCTGAAACCTGACCGGGCGCCCGGT
>JAKAVW010000378.1 GCA_021827445.1 Pseudomonadota bacterium | reverse complement strand
TTGAGGTGGCAATACAAGCAGCGATCGGCGCCCGGGTGATCGCCCGGGAGTCAGTCAAAGCCATGCGCAAGAATGTGCTGGCCAAGTGTTATGGCGGTGACATTTCCCGTAAACGTAAATTGCTGGAGAAGCAGAAAGAGGGTAAAAAACGCATGAAGCAGATTGGCCATGTGGAGATTCCCCAAGAGGCTTTTCTGGCCGTGCTGAAAAGTGACAAGAGATGAAACATGCTCCGCGAAACTTACGCGGAGGCTGATTTTGATAATGCGCAGAGTGAAGGATAGGTGCTGATGGATTTTACCTTGGGGTTGTTTCTGGCGGTTGTGCTTTCCGGCTTGATCTGGCTGATAGATCTCCTGTTTTTGCGAAAGAATCGGCTTGCGGAAGCCAGAGAGTCTATCGTTGTCGAGTATGCCCGGAGTTTTTTTCCGGTGTTGCTTATCGTTTTCTTGATCCGCGCCTTCTTATTTGAGCCCTTTCAGATACCCTCCGGGTCCATGATCCCGACCTTGCGGGTGGGTGACTTTGTGTTGGTCAACAAATTCCAGTGGGGATTGCGGCTACCCTTGATTCACACACCCATTACCCAGGGCAGCCTGGTAGAGGCTGGTGATGTCATGGTGTTCCGTTATCCCAAAAATCCGCGTGTCGACTACATCAAGCGGGTCATCGGCCTGCCGGGCGACACGATTGAAGTGAAGGGTAATGATCTCTACATCAACAATAAACTGGTACCGCAAAAGTTTATCGGAACCTTTAATTATCGACCGGAAGGGCAGGGCGCGGAGGGCATGGTCATTCCTACCAAAGAGTATGAGCAAGAACTTGGGGGCCATAAATTTCACATCATTGAATTTGATACGCCGGAAGCCCAGATGAATTTCGGGCCTTACAAGGTACCGCCGCATTCCTATTTCATGATGGGTGATGACCGTGATAATAGTAATGACAGCCGTTTCTGGGGGGTGGTACCGGAGCGGAATATCGTCGGGAAAGCGATGTTTGTGTGGTTCTCCTGGAATGCCGAGGACTGGTCTATCCGCTGGAAGCAGATTGGGCGCGCTCTGGATGGGGCTTCCTGAGGGTGCGGATTGCACTTGCAAATTTGTTATCCAGGGCTAAGTAATAGAGCACGAGTGAATCTATGGGCTCATGGAGGGTTTCGGAATGCGCAAATCAATTTGGGATGACCAGTTCGTGAAGAAAATCTTTGGCCAGCGTGCTCCGGGTGTGCGATCCGTAACACCGCAGCATTCCGGGGAGGTCGGGATTTCACTCATTGGCGTGATTTTTTGGCTGTTGATCCTGATATTTGTTGTCGCCTTTGTGGTGAAAGTGATGCCGTCCTACTACGATTACTGGTCCTTGAAGAATATCGTCAGCCAGCAGGCACAGCAGTCCGGACCGGAGGCGTCCGCATCACAAATTCGCCATAACCTGAACGATCGCTTAGGAGTGGCCATGATCAATATCCCGCAGAAAGACATCCAGATCGAAAAAAGTGGTACGGGACCGGCGTTGATCACCGTCAGTTATGACAAGATTGTGCCCTTGATAGCCAATATCAGTCTGCTGCTGCATTTTGAAGCAGTAGGACATTAAAAAGGGGTTTTCCGTGTATGATATGGCTCTTTCCTTTCACACTTTTGGATTGCTGAGTCTGCGTTTATGGGTGTCTTAGAGGGGCTGCAACAGTCGGTCGGCTATCATTTTCGTGAGCAATCCTTGCTATTGCAGGCGCTGACACATCGGAGTGCGGGCGCCCAGCATAATGAACGGCTGGAGTTCCTGGGTGACGCGGCGCTGAATTTCGTGGTGGCGGCGAAGCTCTTCGCCCGCTTTCCCAAGGTGAGCGAGGGTGACCTGTCGCGAATGCGGGCGCGGCTGGTTCGTGAGGAAACCCTGGCGGAGATTGCCGGAAAAATCGCCCTGGCCGATTCCCTGATCCTCGGTCCCGGAGAAATACGCAGTGGTGGCGCGCGACGCGATTCCATTCGGGCTGATGCCCTGGAGGCGGTGATTGGCGCGGCCTTTCTTGATGGCGGTTTTGCGGCGGCAGAAGGTATTGTCGCGCAACTTGTTGAACCCCTGATGACCGATCATCTGAGCGGTGAAGAGTTGCGTGACCCCAAAACGCGCCTGCAGGAATTCTTGCAAGGGCAGGGACGTCCTCTTCCCATATATGCTTTGGTGGCAGAAAAAGGGCAGGCCCATGAACGACGTTTTGTGGCGCGTTGTAATGTGCCGGGCGCCGAGGCTACCGAAGCTGAGGATGGCAGTCGACGGAAAGCTGAACAACAGGCCGCGGCATTGATGTTGGCGCAACTGCAGGTGGCCGCGCGTGGATGATGTTACAGATGTCGTTTCTGACGAAGGGTATCGCAGCGGGTATGTGGCGCTGCTCGGGCGTCCTAACGTCGGTAAATCTACCCTGCTGAACCATCTGGTTGGGCAAAAGATCAGTATCACCGCACCGCGGCCGCAGACAACGCGTGATCAGATTCTCGGAATTCTCAGCCGCCCCGATGGACAACTGCTGTTTCTGGATACACCGGGCGTGCATAGTGGTTATCGCAGTCTTAACCGGCATCTGCTGCGGGCTACCCGAGGGGCGCTGGAGTCTGCGGATCTGGGCGTGCTGGTGGTGGAGGCGCTGCTCTGGACCCATGATGATGCGGAGGCCTTGCGTTGGTTACAGCGGGCCGGCATTCCGCTGGTGGCCGTAGTGAACAAAGTGGACCGGGTGACGGCCAAGGCGCGTCTGTTTCCCTATTTGCAGACATTGGCGGAGCGTGGAGAATTCGCGGCGGTCATACCGCTGTCGGCGCGCAAGGTAGTTGATGTGGAGCGTCTGGCCGATGTGCTGGTGCCCCTGTTACCGCTGGCACCGGCGTCTTTCCCGGAGGATCAGGTCACCGATCGCAACCTGCGGTTTATGGCGGCAGAAATCATCCGCGAGCAAATATTCCGGCAACTAGGCGCCGAACTGCCCTACGATACCGCAGTTGCTATCGAAAGCTATCAGGTGGAAGGCGGTCAGCAGCGCATCGAGGCGACTATTTATTGTCGACGGCCGGGGCAGAAAGCCATTATTTTAGGTGACGGCGGCAGCCGGTTGCGGGTGATTGGCAGCCGGGCGCGGGAGGCGCTGCAGCAGTTGACCGAGGCAAGGGT
>JAKAVW010000377.1:1853-3182 GCA_021827445.1 Pseudomonadota bacterium | reverse complement strand
CAGTCCATGTCACTGCGGCATTCCCCGACGGCCTCGAAGCCGAATTCATAGATGTCGCTGTAGAACATGGATTGATGCTGAAAATGCACCTCTTTTCCGGCCATGCTAGAACCTGCGGCACGCCCGGTGGCTTCGGCATTATCCCAATGCTCCAGACGCAGAGGTGTGCCCCATACCGGATCCGGATAGGTGGCGAGGTCACCGGAAACCCATATCCGAGGGTCGCTGCTGCGCATCCCATCGTCCACGCGGACCCCGCCGGGTGCCATCACCAGACCTGCGGCCTCCGCCAGGGCGGTCAGGGACAGCATGCCGATGCCATAGGTGATCCAGTCGCAGGAAATCTCCGCGCCGTCCGCGAAGCGGGATATGAGCTGGCCGGATTCGCTACGCAAGTCCTTGAAATGATGCTCGACATGGAGCTGGACGCCAGCCTCGCGATAGCGGGCGCTGACCTGCTCCATCAAAGGGGGTGGCAGGACGTGTGCCAACGGGCCTTTCCCGGACACGCAGTAGTGTACCGCAAGACCGGGCTGCAAAGAGAGCGCCACGGCCAGCTCCGCGCCGAGAAAACCACCGCCGATCACCAACACGGTTCCACCCTCGGTCGCCCGCGTGTGCAAGCGCCGGTAATCCGCCAGCGAGCGTAAGGAAAATACTCTGTTTTCCAGGCCTGGCGGGGTGGGCAGCGGGCGGGGCTGTCCACCGGTGGCGAGCAGCAGTTTCTCATAGAAGAAGGTTTTTCCCGCCTTGGTTCCCACTACGCATCTCTCCGGATCGAGGTTAATGACCGGATCTCCCAAAGCCAATGTGACACCCAGGGTTTCCCAGTCGGCCGGGCGCTTCAGGGGAATATCTTCCTCTTTGTCTTTACCCAGCCACAAACCTTTGGAGAGAGGGGGGCGCTGATAGGGCGGGTCACTTTCTGCGCCCAGCATCAGCAGACTGCCCTGAGGGTCTTGCTTGCGGATGGCACTCGCCGCACTGGCGGCTGCGGCCCCCGCACCGACTATCAGATAGTTATAACGTTTCATGCGATTCCCCTTGAGGTAGCTCAGAAGGATGCGTTACATGATTATAGCCGGTATGCGTAAAAAGTTTTCTGTTTAGGGCAATCATCCATTAGGTGCAAAAGCATCGAAGTGAATATGGTCATGCCGCACGTCATGGGAGAGCAGCAGGTCGATGGCGGCTTCTATCATGCCGGGGCTACCGCACAAATATACTTCATGATCCTTCCAGTGGCCGCTGGCGGCAACCGTGGGCAGGAGCCGGTGGGCGCCGGTCCAAGAGGCATCCTGCCTGTCGGAAAGTGTCGATGTGATGGTG
>JAKAVW010000377.1:0-1843 GCA_021827445.1 Pseudomonadota bacterium | reverse complement strand
TGCGGATATTGTTGTGACCATCTGGTGAGTTCTTCCAGATGATAAAAGTCGGCCCGTTTCCTGGCGCCGTAAAAAAGATGGATAGGCCGGGTCCGTCCCAAGGCGATACTTTCCTGGATCATCGCCTCAATGGGGGCCAGACCGGTTCCGGCGGCAATACAGAGCATATCACGGTCATTGTCCGGGCTTAGTGCGAATTCGCCCTGTGCAGCGCCCAGAATTAATGCATCGCCCCTTTGTGCGGTATGAAAAAGCCACTGGCTGAATATGCCGCCGGGTAATTCACGGATATGGAAAACCAGTTCTCCGGTGGTACCCGGCGGCGTCGCCATGGAATAGGAACGCCACTGGTCTGGACGCCCCGGTATCGCGATGCGGGCGTATTGCCCGGTTCGGTAGGGGTAAGGCCGTTCCGGCCGCAGCCGTAACTCCAGCACATTCCAGGCCAGTGGTGTGAGCTGGGTAATCTCGGTCTTCCAGGTATCTTTCCGAACTACTTCGGCATGCAAACGCAGGTCACTACGTGGATACAGTTTACAGAGAATGGCCATGCCAGCGGCACGTTCCGTGGGTAAGAGCAGCAGCGGCATAAAAGGCCCCTGTTCGCTGGCGCCGGACAAAATGGTGCCCTTGCAATCACCACAGGAACCACTGGCACAGCCATGTTTGATGGAAATTCCGTGTTGTTTCGCCGCTTCGACAATATTTTGGTGCTCATCCGCCATAAAACGGATGCCGGATGGCTCCAGACAGATTTCATATTCCATAACGGGCATACCCCAAAATAATGGCGCACCTGAGCAACCGGTACGCCAATGGCAAGGTGCCAATCAGACGGCGGGAGGTACGTCGTCGATGGTCACCGGGACGAAGCGGGAAGGGGCCATGGCCTCGTAGGCTGCCTCGATGCAAACGGTGGAGGCCAGGTTATAAGCCTCGATCCAGGATTCCGCCATTTCCTGCGTCCAGGCCGCACCCAGGAAATGCTTCAGGGTATTGAGCAGGCTTTTGCCGACGATGGGGTAATGTTCCGGACGGGTATCGTATTTGATGTGCCCGATACCGAGTTCTTTCAAATAAGGAACCAGCACTTCCATGGTGTCGATATTGGTGGCGATCAGAATGACGGAATTGAAGAGGCGCACCCGCTGCTCAGACATGTCCCCTGGAAACATTTTCCGCACTTCAGGAAAATGGGTGAACATGTAGTTATAAAAATGCTCGGCAACCTGAACGCCTAAGTCCTTAACAGCGGCGCCGCTGGATTGGATGAGTTGGATATTGATAGCCATCTGTTGTTGCTCCTTCCGGTTGAACCATGGATTTTAACTTCAGTAAAACGCCCTACGTTTTGCAGTTTATCGGGTTGCCGGTGCGCATTCCTTGATTTCGGTCAAGTTTGGCTGGGTCACGCCGCTCTACGCGTTATCGCGGATAACGGCGGCGGCGCGTTGCCGGGCACGCCGCAACTCTCCATTGTATATATGGGTTTGATAGCCTCGTATCGGCGTGGTGGTGAGCGGCTTGAGCACAGAATGCTTTTGTGAGCGCGTCCAGTGAATCCCCGCAACCATGGAGAGTCCGGGCCGCAGTGGATATTGGGCGAGTTCTGCGGCGGATAATGCGATACGTATCGGCACCCGTTCGACGATATGGATGTAATTTCCGGTGGCATTCTCCGGCGGCAGGATGCCGAAGGCACTACCTGCACCCGGCAATAGTCCCAGGACTTCGCCGTGATAACGAACATCGCCGCCATAGTAATCACTGGTCAATTGAACGCATTGTCCGGGGTGGACATGCCGCATGGCGGTTTCTTTCACGTTGGCTACGACCCACAAAT
>JAKAVW010000376.1 GCA_021827445.1 Pseudomonadota bacterium | reverse complement strand
ATTGGCTCTACACGGAAGGCCTGTACGATCTGAATCTCGTGGCCCAGGCCTGGAAGCCCCTGGTGTCCCCCCGCTACGACTTCGTGGTCATTGATGAGGTCCAGGATCTCACCCAGGTACAGTTGTCCTTGATCCTCGCCGCACTGCGCACGCCAGGGGCTTTTGTGCTTGGCGGGGACGCCAACCAGATCGTCCATCCCAATTTTTTCTCCTGGGCGCAAATCAAAAGCCTCTTCTGGGCCGACCCGCGTATCACCGGCGGCCAGGACCTGCAGGTGCTTACCCACAATTTTCGCAATGGCCGAAGTGTCACCTGCACGGCCAATCGCTTGCTGGAAATCAAACAACAACGTTTCGGCTCCATCGACCGGGAGAGTAATTTTCTGGTGGAGCCGGTCGGAGACAAGGCGGGTCAGGTCCGCTTGCTGGATGCAGAACCGCAATCCTTGCAAGCGTTGAACCGACAAATCTCCCAATCCACCCAGTTCGCCGTGCTGGTTTTACGGGAAGAAGATAAGGCCGCAGCGCGGGCAGTATTTTCCACCCCCTTGATCTTCTCGGTGCAGGAAGCCAAGGGGCTGGAATATCCCCATATCGTCCTTTATCGCTTTCTGTCGGATCACCGTGCACCCTTCACCACCCTCTGTGAGGGCGTCAGCAAGGCCGATCTCGGCGCAGACACGCTGACCTTTCGACGCGCCAGGGATAAAGGGGACAAATCCCTGGAGGTCTACAAGTTCTTTGTGAACGCCCTCTATGTCGCTATCACCCGCGCCGTCGACAGTGTGCTACTGGTGGAGTCGGATCATCATCCTCTTCTGGATCTGCTGGATATACATGCCGGTGCAGACGAGGCCGTGCAGGTAAAAGCCTCTTCGCGGGAGGATTGGCAAAAGGAAGCCCGCAAACTGGAACTGCAGGGTAAAGCCGAACAGGCGGAAGCCATCCGCAGTACTATTCTCCGGGACCAAACCCCGCCCTGGCCGGTTTTTAATGAACGCGGCGTCGAGGAACTGATCCAGAAAATCTTTACCGAGCAGGCCGTCGGCAATAAATGGCGGCAGCAGCTCTTTGAATATACCGCCTTCTATGACGCCCCCGAATTGGCAGAGCGTCTGGCGGTAGAGGGTCACTTTGCACCCGCCCAGCATTTTATGGCCCAACGTCCCAAAATGGTCAGCAGCCGTCTGGCGGCGTACGGCCGACGCCAATTTCATGAAGTCTGGGCAGATTGCGATCGCTATGGCCTGGAGCATCGCACCCCCATGAATCAAACCCCGCTGATGGCCGCCGCCCGGGCGGGAAATGTTCCTTTGGTGGAGGCGCTGCTGGATAAAGGGGCGCGTCGCGATGCCGCAGATCATCTCGGTCGCAATGCCGCCCATATCGCCCTGCGCGAGGCTATGGGGGATCCGCAGCTTGCCAAGGAGGCCTTACCAGCATTATGGACCCTACTGGCCCCCCTCAGCCTGGATCTGCGGATCGGGGATCGCTTGGTACGCCTGGAACGCCATCAAGCCGAGTATTTCCTGTTCCAGACGATCTGGTCGCTCATCCCCGGCACACCAGTGAGGGATCTCCTCGTCCTGGGATTCACCCGTGAAGTGATTGAACATGCCTGGGTATTCCTGCCGGAGGCGGTACTGCCCGCTTTTCGTAAAAAAGGGAATTACATCTCCGGTATTCTCGCCCGTAATGAAGTGCAGCGCGATTATGCCTATAACCGTCATCTCTTCAAGCGGGTGAGCCCCGGAGTTTATCTTTTGCAGCCCGACCTGTTTCTGCGTGACCCCGGCCAGGACGGGCAATGGCAGCACTGGACCATGGCACACAACCTGCACTTCCTGGAACAACATTTCCCGGCGCGAGGGGAGATACTGCGCAAGGTAGCAGTCGTCGCCCAACCTACGGCGCGCACCATTCCAACTGCAGCGACGGCAACCCAGAGTCGGGCGGCCGCCAAGACCCGAAAGGTCCGGGGTAGTGGTCCATCTAAGCAGGCATCGCCGAAAAACTCAGGTAAGACACCCCCCAAGGTGTCAGGGAAGGAAGCACTGCAGAACTTCATCAGAATCGTAAATAAATTGCAGGATGCTGTACCACCAGCGAAGACTGCGACCAGGAAGGCAGAGACCAAGTCCACAATGACAGCTTCAGGGAAAACCACCGCCACAGATTCCCGGCAATTACCGTTGCTTGAAGAGAACCAAGAGGCTGAGGAGTGACGGATGCTTCTACGGATTCATCAGACGGATTGCCGACAACTACGCTACGCACAAGCGCCCGGTCGTACAGTCATGGCTGACCAAGCACCCCCGTATTCACATGCGCTTCACACCCACTTCGGCATCCTGGCTCCATATGGACGAGCGATTCCTCCGTGACATTACCATCCAGCGGCTACGACGCGGCGTATTCACCAGCGTACCCGAACTTACTGAGGCTATGGATAGCTACATCGTCCATCACAATACGAATCCCAACCCCTTTATCTGGCCCAAACCCGCACGGGATATCCTGCAAAAAGTCATCCGCGCAGCAGCCAGTTAAACAGTAAACAGAATGAAACACTACACTAACCCATATTTGACACATTTTCAGCAAAACCTCGGTTTTCTGTAAAATAACCCCATAAAAACCACGGTAAATTTGTTCTCAGGCCCCCAGCGGGGTTGGTGCCGAATTTTTAGTCATGCGTAGATAATCGAAGACGATGCGATTACGGAAGCAGAGGGTGCGCATCATTTCAGCGATGGACTGGGCAGGCTTCTGGAATGATTTGAGAATGCCAACCGCGAAGCGGCGCAAGCGCGTTAGATTTTCCGGGCCAAATCCGGTACGGGCACGGCCACGATCCTCATCGTAGTTCCAGTCGATGATGTAATGCACGCTCTCAATGGCCCAGTGTCCGCGATTAACCTCCAGCACGCGTTGCGGTGAAGCCTCTTGCGGAGTGCGACTGGTGATCCCCAGTGCGACTTCCAGTGAGCACTTGCCGGTTTTCTTGTCGACACATTCGCGTTCTATTTGGAAAGCCTGGCCGACGTGGGGAAAATCGAGGTAGGCATTGACCGCTGTGCTGCACCAGATCCGGCGAGTTTCGATACGACCATGGTCTGCGGGGGTGATCTCAACGAAGTCGGGAGTGCCACAATTTTCGAATTGCACCGCGATATCGTGCTC
>JAKAVW010000375.1 GCA_021827445.1 Pseudomonadota bacterium | reverse complement strand
ATCTGGACGAACTGCTGCAGATGACTGAGGCGCGCGTGCTCAACATTTGAGAGTATCCCCAAAAAAGCCCTCGCGAAGAGGGCCAAGGGGAAGTATGGAAGACCGATCGATCATTTGTCCTGCGGATCAGACGGGGGAATTAGCGCGCACCTTCCCGGCGCATCAGGATAACGGGCCTTTAGCAATGCCCGTTATCGTTATCGCTGCCGTTCATATTCTCTTCCGCTTCGATACGCCACCAGGCTCCGATCCCGGACGCTGTCCTGGCCACTGCCTTGTTGGGGTAGCAGGTCACTGGGTCCTTTTGTGACTGTGCAGACCTTTGGTACCAGTAGGTCGCCCGGATCCAGTCGGGCTTTTCGATATCCCCCAATTTCAGGCTGGGGTCATAGAGCGTCCCCAGGTAATACCCGGCAGTCCTGTTCCCGGTATCGGCCTGGTTCTGCAGTTGCTGCAAGGCCGCAGGAGAACCTTCGGCCTGGTTTCTGAGGTTCAGCAGGGTCCCTTCGGCCCAGGACAGGACCGGAACCGTGAGACCGAGTGCCAACAGGATAGATGCTGTAAATCTGCCTTTGTTCATAACGTGCTCCTCTTCCAAAAAAGGTTTCAAAAAGGTTTTCACCAGCATGCCTGCTTCCCGGCGTGGGTCAGCAACGGGTGAGGGGGAAACAATCCTCTTAACCGTTACTATTTTGTGGGAAATTTTCCCACACATTCAATTAGCAGTATTCGTGCCATTATTAATAACCTATTGTATAAATTTGTGTTTTCCAGATTCATCATGAGCCTGGCCGGGATGATCAAGGAGATCACCCTGGAAATTTGTCGCTCCAGAACGACGACAATCAAAATAATTATAATATATGTCATAATAAACAATTTGTTATGCTTGTAGCCAATTGTCTACACTAATTCGCCATAGCATTGCGCCATTCCTGCTGAAACCACTCAGGCCCCCACGGGGTGTGCTACAGGATCATCCGCTGGAGCACTCACAATCCCCGACTGTTCTATACTGATGGACGAAGCCGCCCATGGAGGATCCTGATGGCGACCATGGACCAGCCGCTCAGCCGCTATATCCCTTTTCCAACCGCAACCGACAAGGAGTAACAGATGGCTGAGACCACAACGGATATCCTGATCGTTGGCGGCGGCCCCGCAGGAATGATGACGGGTATTACCGCCGCCCAGTTCTCGCCGCACAAAAAGGTGCTGGTAATCCGCCCGGAGACGGACGCGGTGATTCCCTGTGGTATTCCCTACATATTTGGCACCCTGGGCGGCACCGATGAGGATATGGCCGGGCGCGCGCCCCTGCTGGCGGCCGGCGGACAACTTCGGATGGGCACGGTCCAGAAGATCGACCGCGTCGCACACAGCGTCACCCTGGCCGATGGCGATGTTATTCACTGGGAACGCCTGGTGCTGGCCACCGGCGCCGAGAACTTCATCCCCCCCATTCCGGGTACCCATCTGGAAGGCGTCTTCAGCATCCACAAAGACTACGATTATCTGGACAGGCTCTTCAGTACCCTCATTCCGCAGATCAAAAAACTGGCTATCATCGGTGGCGGTTTCATCGGGGTGGAATTTGCCGACGAAATCCGCAAGCGCGGCATTGAGGTGCACATCGTCGAGATGCTGCCGCACCTGATGCAGGCGGCCTTTGACCTGGATGCCTGCGCCGCGGTGGAGAAGCAGTTGCAGGCCCATGGCGTTCATATTCATACCGGAGCCAGGGTGGAGGCGCTGCTGCCCGATGCCAGCGGCAAGCGCGTCGGACAGGTACAGATCTCCGGGCAGGAAGCGCTGACGGTAGACGCAGTGCTCATCGCCATCGGCACCCGCCCCCAGGTCGTGCTGGCCAGGGATATGGGCTTAACGCTCAGCCGCTCCGGCGGGGTCTGGGTAGATGCCTTCCAGCGTTCCCGCGAAGATCCCGATATTTTTGCTGTCGGAGATTGCGCCCACAAGCAGGATTTTTTCACCCGCAAGGCCAATCACGCCATGATCGCCTCTCAGGCGGCGGCCGAGGGCCGTATCGCCGGCATGAACCTGTATGGTTTGCGCCAGCTCCGCTACAACGCCGGCTCCGTCAGCGTCTATGCCAGCGAGATTGATGGTCTGGCCTTCGGAGTGGCGGGTCTGACCCAGCATCAGGCCGAGCAGGAAGGCTTCCCCATTCTGATCGGCGAGGCTCGTCTGCCCGATCATCACCCCGCCTCCATGCCCAATACCACGGAGATTTACTGCCGGATCATCTTCGCCGCCGACTCCTTGCAGATTCTCGGCGGGCAGATTCTCGGCGGTGCCACCACCGGCGAACTGGTCAATACTATCGGTCTCGCCATACAGATGCACGCCTCCGCACCCGATCTGGCCAGTATGCAATTTGGCAGCCAGCCCCGCCTGACGCCTTCCCTACACCCCCTGGTAGCCGCTACGGGTGACGCCCTGCGCCGCCATTACGAACCTCTCCATCCCTGCATTACAGGAGCACCGCATGCCTAAAATTGCCCAAGCACCACTCGGCATGTCCGCCGAAAGTACACATCGCTGGACAGAAAACTATCGTCTCACCACCCAGGACAGCGGGCGCTTGTTCCTAATGGCGGGCGATCAGAAAGTCGAACATCTCAACGACGATTTTATCGGCGGCCATGTAGCGACGGACGATTCCGACCCGGAACATCTGTTCCGCATCGCCAGTGAAGCGCCCGTGGGCTGCTTTGCCGCACAAATGGGCCTCATTGCCCGCTACGGCATGGATTACCCGAATACGCCCTATCTGCTCAAGCTCAACAGCAAAACCCATCTGATCAAAAGCGCGCAACGCGATCCGGTCAGCCTGCAGTGGCAGAGCATGGCGCAAGTCCACGACTTTGTGCGCCATTCCGGTCTCCGGGTGGTTGGGGTGGGCTATACCATTTACCCTGGTTCTGAGTTCGAACCGACTATGCTCGGTGAAGCGGCACGCATCATTCAGGATGCCCATGCCATGGGATTGCTGACCGTCATCTGGGCCTACCCGCGCGGCAAGGCCGTAGGTGAACGCGAGCAGGACCCGCATCTCATTGCCGGTGCCGCGGGTCTGGCAGCCTGTCTCGGGGCGGATTTCGTCAAGATCAACCCACCACTCAATGCGGTTGGCGCCATGGACGGCACGCTCCTGGGTGAAGCGGT
>JAKAVW010000374.1 GCA_021827445.1 Pseudomonadota bacterium | reverse complement strand
AGGATCAGAGACAACTGCACCGGGGTGAGATCCTGGACCTCATCAATGACCACGAAGTCGTAGCGGGGGGACACCAGGGGCTTCCAGGCCTGGGCCACGAGATTCAGATCGTACAGGTCTTCCGTGCGGAGCCAATCCTGATAGCGGGTGAACAGGTCATAGACGCCGTTGCGTTGTTCAGCCGCGAAGATAGACTGGCGGACTCCGAGTTTATGGTAAGCGGGAGCATCCAGTATGCCCTCGGCGCTGGCGGCAATGACCCCCCGGATTTCCTCAAAAGCCTGATGGGCGTCAACACCTTTATAATTCTGCCGCATCCGTGCGAACCAGCCGGCGAAATCCCGCCACTGCGCTTCGCGTCCTTCGGGAATGCGCCAGGTTTCGAGATATTCCCGGTAGGACAGAAAAGCGGCTTCCTGATCCTCCCGCACGAAGTCGTGGGCGTAAAAAAGTTCCTTGGCGTGCTCGGCGAGATAGGCAGAGTGGGTGATATAGAGGACATCGCCGGGGATGGTCTTGAGCTTTTCCAGCAGGAGGGCGGTTTTGCCACTCCCTGCGCCACCCACCAGAATCAGTGGTGCCGGAGCCACATACAGTGCCGCCTGGGTGTCATCGAAAGACAGGGGCTTATCGAGGATATGGATATTGGTCCGGGTTTCCGGCAGATAGCGCAAAGGGGCAGCATCTATGCAGGCTTCCTGCAGATCCGCGTTCTGGATTTTATCGGAAAGCACTTCAGCACCGCGTAAAAAGCGGGATCCGGCATAATTGTGATGACGGATCACCTCCAGCATGAGGAGAGCGGTCTCGTCCTGATGACGGACCAGCGAGAACAACAACCGGTCGGCGTCGTTCAGCCGCGCCCGGTAGAGCTTGCCATAGGTGACATGCTGGAGTTTTTTGACCTGTGCCGCACGAAAGTCCCCCTGGGCCAAAGCTTCAGCCACCTTGGCGTAGAGGCGTTCTACGCCGTGGGCAGTAAATCCGGTGTAGGTGAGAATGCGCAAGGCCGGGTTCATGGTTTACCTGCTGCGATTAGCTGGGACACTGGGACATACAGGCATAACGGATCGTCTAAAGTGGCCGTAAAGCCCAGCCGCTGATAAAACCGCGTGGCAGAATCGTGCTTGGCATCGACCACCACGGCGTACAGACCCACCCGTTCCGAGAACTCCACGGCCAGATGCAAGGCGAAAGCCAGGAGGTCCTGACCAATACCCTGCCCTTGATAACGACGGTCCACCGCCAGGCGGCCAATGCGCAAAATCGGGACCGGATAACGCGGAAGACGGGGTGGTGATGGTAATGCCTCCGTGGCCACCTGCCCGACGCTCACGGTAACAAAACCCAGAATGTCAGGAAGGTCATCCCGTTGCGCCACATACGTCTTGCTCAAACCCCGGCGTTGCTGTTGGCCTGCATGGCGCTGCAGAAAATCATTCAGCGCATGATTGCCGCAATCAAAGTGCGCACGACCACTCTGCTGTCCCAGCAGAGTAATACGGTCCGCCATTCAGCGACGGGCCATCAAGGACTGCAGGACAGCGTTGGGGGTAGGGGTTTGTTCGCAGGTGCTGACGAAAGCTTGAAAAGCGGATTGGGACAGCCGTATGGTATCGTGCTCGATGACCACCTTGCGCGCCGCGTCATAGGCGTTCTGAAGCATGAAACCGGAGACGGTCATACCCATGAGTGCTGCAGCTTGCTCAATCAGTGCTTTGGCCTCAGCACTTGCCCGCAGGTTGATACGAGTGGTTTCCAATGTGGTGGACATGGTTGGCTGGTCCTCAATTCGGTAGCTACTAGGTTAGTATACATCGAATTAACGTACAGGAAACAGCATACGTGCCCAAGCCAATATACGCTCAACAATTCATGCATCCGAGCCTCCCCCGCTTTTCTCAATAGTGCCCGCGCTCCATGAGCCTCTATTTTGTCCAACAATGGCTCTTCTCATTCTTTCAGGAGACCGTGTTATGGAATCAGCAATCTGCCTTACCCAGGAATCGAAGACACCTTGGAATAAAGACAAAATTATTGGGCAGAAACGCCCGTTGAAGTTGCAGGAAGTCTGGTCCATCCGCATCCGGCTGCAATTGGCGGAGAACCTCCGCGAATTGGCCCTCTTTGATTTGGCCATAGACAGTAAGCTGCGGGGCTGTGATCTCGTCGGATTGCGCGTCTCGGACATCGCCCATGGTCCCACCATCATGCACCGCGCTATCGTACTCCAGCAAAAAACTCAACGGCCCGTCCAATTTGAAATCACCGAGCAAACCCGGGAGGCCCTGGCTGCATGGATTGTCCATGCCAATCTCAAGGATGGCCAGTTTATTTTCCCCAGCAGGAAACACGCCTCGCCGCATCTTTCCACGCGGCAGTATGCGCGGATTGTGGAGCGTTGGGTCATTTCTATCGGGCTGGATCCTTCGTCCTATGGTACCCATACCATGCGCCGAACCAAGGCCACACTGATCTACAAGCGCACCAAGAATATCCGCGCGGTGCAACTCCTACTGGGGCACACCAAGCTGGAAAGCACGGTCCGTTATTTGGGGATAGAAGTCGATGATGCTTTGGAATTGGCGGAGCAGACCGAAGTGTAGATTTTCCCTCCATAGAGATCATGGCCAGCCCTGGGACAGTTTGTCGAAGAGGCAGCATGGGAGCATACTCAGCACAGAAATATGATGTTGCAGAGGCACTGATGAAACTCCCTGGCTCGGAACATGCGTATATAGACGACCAAAAGCTGGTCGGGTATTGCCTGAATCCTGAGCATCCAGAAGGACGGCATAAAGCGCGGGTGTTTTACTCTGCCTTGGGCCTCAGCCAAAGCGATTGGCCTCTACTCAAAGAGGCACTGCTTCATGCGGTAGAGCATGAGACCGTTGAGGTGGCGGGAGGAAAAAATTATGGCACAATGTACTTGTTGGATTTTGTGATGTGCCTTAGCGACAAGTCCGCTACGGTAAGGTCTGTTTGGATTGTTCGGCAGCTGGAGGACTTTCCTCGTTTAGTCAGTTGTTATGTGCACAAATCGGCACTCGGGGGTGATTGATGAAGGTTCTGGATGTGGTGGCGCTAGTGCGGGAGGACCCACAAAACGGTTTGCACCGTGGACAGGTGGGTACCATTGTCGAAACGATTGCGCCGGGGCAATACTTGGTGGAATTCGCCAACCTTAATGGGGAGGC
>JAKAVW010000373.1 GCA_021827445.1 Pseudomonadota bacterium | reverse complement strand
CCGCGCGCGATATTGGCGCAAACGGCTGACGGTTTCGGTATCGTCCGTGACGATCATGGCACCTTCGCCACAGACCAGGGCAGAGGGCTGGGCAAAGGCAAAAATAGCGCTGTCTCCAAAGCTGCCGACCAGTTTGTCCTGATATCGGGAGCCGATGGCCTCCGTCGAATCCTCCAACAAAATCAGATTATTTTCATTGGCCATCGTGAGCAGTTCCTGCCAGAAGGCTGGATGCCCCTTGGTATTGCCGGCGAGAATCGCCCGGGTTTTCTCCGTGATCAGTGCCTCAGTCTTTTTAGGAGAGATCGTGCCGGAGTAGTAGTCGATATCCGCGAACACCGGCTGCACCCCGTACCACGCGAGGGCATGCCCGATCTGCCACCAGCTATAAGGCGAGAGAATGACTTCATCGCCCGCCCTGAGTTCGTAGGCGCGCAGACAGAGCATCAACGCCAGAGTCGGGCTGGCGACGGCGACGGCGTAGCGCCGCCCATGATAGGCAGCAAACGCCGCTTCGAAGGCCTCCACTTGTTCCCCGGCGCTGATGCGGGTGGAACGCAATACCGCCTCTACGGCCTCCAGTTCGCCGGTGCTGATGTCCGGGTCCGTGAGTGGGATATCGAACGCAGTCATGTCGTACTCCGGTGCATGGCCAGCAGCAGGCCGGTTGCCACCTGGGAGTCGGACGTGATTTTCGGACAGTGGTCGCGGGTATCCAACAAATGCAGGTCAAAATATTCGCCGGCACGGAAAGGTTCGTCGCTGACATCCTCGGCGGGACATTGTGCCATGGGGAGCCCGGGGAAGCGGGTGCGCAAAACAGGCAGGATGCCTTCACCGGACCGGCACGCATTCCGGCCCAGATCAAAAAGCACCGCGAGATCTTCGTCAGTGAGTTCCATCCTCTCAGCCCTCCAGACGCCGCGCTTCCACGGTCACCGGCAGACGGGTATCGTCGGGCATCTCAGGTAATGCCAAACGCCAGCCATTACCCAGCGTCACCGTTCCGCCCCACAGTTCCGGCTTCTGACATTCCGTAATGGGTTCTTCAAGGTCTTTCTTGGGCACATACGCCGTCAGCTCTCCTGCGGCATTTTTACGAATCATTACCTTCATTGGGTTATTCCTTATTTAATGTGCACAAGAAATCGGGAGATCAGTCGTTATGGGTGGCAAATCCATCATCCCCAGCAGGATACTGGGTAATACACGGAGTACCCGATCCACGTCTTCCGACCGACTCAGGCGTCCAAAGGAGAAGCGCAACGAGGACAGGACAGCCGTTTTGGAAAAGCCCATAGCTGTGAGTACATGGGAAGGCTCCTGTCCACCTGCAGCACAGGCCGCACCGACTGCAGCGGTAATGCCCTCCTGTTCGAGGCGATAGAGCAATTCTTCACCGTCGAGAGCGATGAATCCAACATTACTGGTATTGGGCAAGCGTGCTGCTTCCTGCCCGTGGATACGCGCACAGGGCATGAATGCCAACAACCCTTGTTCAAATCGATCGCGCAATTCCATCATATAGCGCGCATCATCTTCGATATTGGTGAGCAACCGGGTAGCAGTGGCAAAACCAACGATAGCTGGAACATTTTCAGTACCGCCCCGCCGTCCCCGTTCCTGATGACCATGAAACAGGGGTGGCAAGTTAATACTCTTGCGAACGAACAAAGCCCCCACGCCTTTGGGGCCATGAATCTTGTGCGCCGAGCAGGACAAAAAATCCACACCAGAAGCGCATGCATCGATAGTCAGTTTGCCGATTGCCTGGGTCGCATCGGTATGGAAAAAAGCCCCGGCCGCATGGGCAATGGCCGCCGCTTCAACCACGGGAAAAAGCACACCGGTTTCATTGTTTGCCCACATGAGTGAAACCAGGGCAGTATCCGGACGTATGATAGCGCGTAGCTCATCCAGGTCCAGCCGTCCCGCTTCATCCACAGACAGATAACTCACTTCTATGCCGAGGCGCTCCAGTTGCTGACACATGAGCAATACCGAGGGATGCTCCACTTGGCTGGTGATGAGATGACGTTTGCCTTTGGCCAAAGAGAGAGCGCCCAGGATCGCCGTATGATTGCTCTCCGTCGCGCCACTGGTAAAAATCAGCTCCGCAGGCGACGCACCCAACAACTTGGCTACAGCGACCCGCGCATCACCCAGCGCTTTCTTGACGCTTGCACCCGCTTCCGATGCACTGGAAGGATTGGCATATTCAGTGGTTAAATAGGGCAACATGGCATCCAGTGCCGCCGGCGCCAAGGCCGTGGTCGCATTATTGTCGAGATAAACGCTACGCACCGCGCTCATGGCGTCGGCTTTCCAAGAGGTGATATTTCCTCTTCCAGGCAACCGACCACCATGCCATTGGCAAACTCCACAAGGTAGAGGGGCGCGTTAATCTCTTCAAGATGTCCTACCCGCACGATTTCTCCCGGACTGTCCTTGGCTACCAGCAAGGCCCCTTCTGCCACCTCAGGATAAGTCCCGTCATTATATATATCATCGCCAGCCAATACCCTGAGACCCCAGTCGTATTGTGGGGATCGTAGTTCCTTCATGGGTTCTTCTCCTCCGGGATTCGATCATCTTTCACGAGGTCTAGCTCACGACCTTTCATACCGACCATCCGACCTGTTTCAAAAAAATCGACGCCATAAATATAAAACTGTTGCAGATAGGTACCGATACTGGTCACATAACCAACATCACCTTTGGTAACGATCACGTCTCCCACCTCCTTACCGGGGAAGGTACCATCGTTCCGCACATGCTTACGTGAGCGCACCTTGTCGCCGAAATTGAAAACCGGGTCTCCAGTCAGCTCTACCGTTTCGCTATCTCTGCTCATTCCGGCCATACTCCACCCTCCCCTGGCAATCGTTGTCTGGAAAGCATATCGCCTTTCCCCAGGCGTTCCGCAGCGCAACGACGCACCTCATAATCCTCATCTGCCAACAGGCGGATTACCGCTTCCTTGCTCCCGCGCGCCGCCACCTCGTAGCGGATACGCCAATCCGCATCGTCCACCAGTGTGGAAAGGATCGACACCGGTACCCGTTCAATGGCATCAAGACGGACCCCGGGATCATCGTCCTGCAGCATTTTGACCAGAGCATCCACGCCGATACGTTTGGCCACAACGCGCCGAACCTCCACGTCGGAATCATGCATCATGAGCGCCAATAGACCTTTGGGC
>JAKAVW010000372.1 GCA_021827445.1 Pseudomonadota bacterium | reverse complement strand
ATTCTCGGGAATGGAATGTCGTGAGCCTCCGGGAGGAGGGTGTTGCCTTGCGTGTCAGAATGGAAGGGGCTTTATCTTTGGACATGCTGTTACCACGCTTGCAGTGCGAAGGCAGGTCTCTGGCGTTAGGCACAGAGCTGTGGGTGCAAGTGGCACCAGAGCATGTCCACGTGATGGCAGGGTAACGTAGGCCACGCGTCCCCATTTTCGTAGTGTCGGGTGGTTTTTTGCAATCCATTGATATTGACAGGGTTGGGCGTTAGCGCCAGAATACGCGACTTCATTTCCCGCAGACGCGGGATTGTAGATATGGAGAGTAAAAGTTGGCCAATACAGCTCAGGCGCGCAAGCGCGTATTACAAAATGAAAAGCGGCGCTTGCACAACGCCAGTCTGCGCTCGCGCTTGCGCACCTATGTGAAGGGTGTGCTGAAGGCCGTACACCTTGGTGACCAGGAACAGGCACGCAACGCGTTGCGCGCCGCGGAATCGGTCATCGACAAGACCGTTGGCAAGGGTGTGGCACACCGCAACATGGCGGCCCGCACCAAGAGCCGACTCTCGGCCCGCGTTAAAGCGATGGGTAACATCGCTCAGTAAAGGCAGGTAAGCATCCCGCAGTCCGAGCGGGATGCCGAGCAGGGGAGGCGATCCGGTTGTGTGGATCGCCTCTTTGCTTTTATGCGTGGCGAACTCGCTTATCAGGTTTTGCCGAGCATCTCCCGCAAGCGGGCGAAAGCGGCAGTGGGGTCTATTTCTTCTTCGGGGTTCCGGTCGCCCTGCCAGTCCAGGTGCTCTTTAGGAATTTCCCGGAGGAAGCGGGAGGGCTCCGGATGGACATCCTGGCCGTAGCGGCGGCGTTTGCGGCAGAGACTCAGGGTCAGGCGAAAACGGGCGCGAGTCATACCCACGTAAAAAAGACGGCGTTCTTCTTCGATCTGCTCCGGGGTTTCGCTGTTGCGGTGTGGTAGTAATTCTTCTTCGACACCCACCAGAAACACCTGCGGAAACTCCAGCCCTTTAGCAGCGTGCAGGGTGGACAGGCGCAGCACATCGCGGTCGTCCTCCTCCTCGCGCTCCAGTACGTTGAAGAGCATCAGGCGATTGAGAATCTCCGGCAGCGTTTGCGGGCCTTCGTCCTGTTCCTGCAGGCGCTGCATCCAGTTCAGGAGTTCCTGAATGTTTTCCCAGCGTCGTCCGGCATCTTTTTCGTCACCCTCATTGTGCAGATGTTGCAGGTAGCCGATTTCCTCGGGCAGACCCTGCAAGGCGGGGATGATTTCGGCCTTGTCCACTTCGTCAGCTTTGAGATTTACCCATCCGGCGAAGTTGCGCAGGGCGGTGCGTGCCTTTTCAGGTAACTCCAATGCATCTTCCCAAAGCGCGGCGAACAGCGAGAGATTGTGTTCCTTGGCGAAGGCGCCCAGGCGTTCCAGGGTGCTGTTGCCGATGCCCCGCCGTGGCGTGTTGACTGCACGCAGGAAGGCGGGATCATCGTCAGAATTTGCCAGTAGGCGCAGATAAGCGAGAAAGTCTTTGATTTCACTGCGTTCAAAGAAGGAGATGCCGCCGGATATCTGGTAGGGAATGTGCGCGTTGCGCAGTTCGGCTTCAAAAGGGCGGGCCTGATGGTTGCTGCGATACAAAATGGCGTAATCGCGGTATTCACCCTGACGCTGGAAACGATCACGGAGAATAGCGCTGACCACCTGCTTTGCTTCGTCGGCTTCATCGGTGCAGCGCAGGGCGCGAATGCTGTGGCCATCGCCCAGTGTGCTCCATAGGCGCTTTTCAAAGAGGTGAGGATTTTGCGCAATGACCGCATTGGCGGCCTGGAGAATGCGGCCGGTGGAGCGGTAGTTCTGCTCCAGTTTGACGACTTTGAGGTTGGGGAAATCCTGCGCCAGCCGATGCAGGTTGTCGGCAGCAGCACCCCGCCAGGAGTAGATGCTCTGGTCGTCGTCACCCACCGCCGTCAGGTTGTGACGGGTGCCCAGCAGACTTTGCACCAGGCGGTACTGCGCCCCGTTGCTGTCCTGATATTCATCCACCAGCAGGTAGCGGATGTGATCCTGCCAGGCGTGGCGGGCTTCTACGTGATCTTGCAGCAGGCGGGTGGGCAGGAGGATGAGATCATCCAGATCCACGGCGTTGCAGGCACTGAGGGAGCGCTGATAGGGTGCGTAAATGCTGGTTGCCTCCTGACCGAGGCGGTCATCCGCATGCGCTTCCTCGGGGAAGAAACCGTCATTCTTGAAACGGGAAATACGGGCCTGGATGGCTTCGGCGAGATCGCTGGGGCCGTTGGCCTCGCGCAGCAGGTTACGGACCATCCCTAAGCTGTCGCCAGGGTCAATGATGCTGAAGTTGCCGCGATAACCCAGGCGCTCGATGTCTTTGCGCAGGATTTGCAGGCCGAGATGATGAAAGGTGGAGACCATCAGGCCGCGGCTGTTATGGCCCTGCAAAGCCTCCGCGACGCGGTTTTTCATCTCGCGGGCGGCCTTGTTGGTGAAGGTCACGGCACAGATGTGTCGGGGGGCTATCTGTTGCTCACGGATGAGGTAGACGATTTTCCGGGTGATGACCCGGGTCTTACCCGATCCGGCCCCGGCCAGCACCAGCAAGGGGCCGTGGATGTGTTTTACCGCTTCCTGCTGTGGCGGGTTGAGCTCAGCCATGGGCATTATGCAGATGTAACCCTGCAGCAGCTAATTATCGGCTGCCAATGTGGTTTTCGGTGATTCGGAGAACCCGCCCTTATAGGCCCACCAGATCACCAACGGGCCGAGAATAATCATGGGCACGGATAAGACCTGACCCATGGTGTAGGGACCGAAGACAAAGCCCAGCTGAATATCCGGCTGGCGCGCGTATTCCGCGATGAAACGGAAGATGCCATAAAAGAGGACAAACATGCCGCCGACGGCACCGGCAGGACGCGCTTTACGGCTGTAGATGGCCAGAATCAGCAGGAGCAGTACGCCCTCCAGCAGAAACTCATAGAGTTGCGAGGGCTGCCGGGGTTGCGGACCACCGGCGGGAAAGACCATGGCCCAGGGGAGGTCGCTGACACGGCCGAAAAGCTGGTCGTTGATAAAATTGGCCAGCCGTCCCAGACCCAACCCGATGGGCACGGCCGGTGCGATGAAATCCAGAGTCGGTAGAAAGGCATGTTGCTGATGGAGTCGTGCAAATGCCCAGCAGGCGATGACGACACCCAGGAGGCCGC
>JAKAVW010000371.1 GCA_021827445.1 Pseudomonadota bacterium | reverse complement strand
TCTTCCGATGCCATGGCCTCCGATATTCTCCTGCATCCACTCTTTGCCTATGAGGTCGTCGCCCTCGTCAATCCGCGGCACGCCTTAGCGGAACGCAGTTTCCTGACCCCTGAGGATTTTCTGGAAGAAACACTGATTACTTATCCGGTGGAAGATCGTCGCCTCGACCTTTTCCGCGAGTTCCTCCAGCCGGCGGGTGTGCAGCCCTGGCGCCGACGGCATGCCGAACTGACCGTCATCATCCTCCAGTTGGTGGCCTCCGGGCAGGGCATCGCCGCGCTACCTGCCTGGGCAGTGGGAAGCTACGGGGAAAAAAACTACGTGCGCGCCATTCCTCTCGGACCGCGGGGTCTCTGGCAAACCCTGCAAGCGGCCACCATGGCAGAGCAGGCGGAACAGCCGCACATGCAGGCATTTCTCGCGGAAATCCGCGCCAGCGTCGCGGCCAACCTGTTTGGGGTAAAAGATATTCCGGGCGTATGATCGCCATCTGACACGTATTTGACGGAGCCCAGCAGCGATGACCATAAATCACACTCAACAGCTTGTTTTTGATCAAGAACTTATCCGTCGCTACGACCAGCCAGGGCCACGCTACACCTCGTACCCCACCGCCCCCCATTTCTGCGCAGATTTCGATGAAAAGGCGCTGCAAGGCGCGCTCGACGACTCCAATGCCAGCGGGCGTCCGCTTTCCCTCTACTTTCACATCCCCTTCTGCGAGCATTTGTGTTTTTACTGCGCCTGCACCAAGGTGGTAACCCGTCATCACGAGTGGGGGACGCCCTATGTCGCCCATCTGGATCAGGAGATGGCCCTGACGCGGGAACACATTGACGGCAGCCGCCCCGTGGATCAGTTGCATTTCGGCGGCGGCACGCCCACTTTCCTGCGCCGCGATGATATAGCCTTCCTGTTGGACAGCATCGGCAAACACTTTCATCTGCTCCCGGATGACCAAGGCGAATATGGCATCGAAATCGATCCACGCGCCCTGGAGCCCGGCACCCTCCGCCTGCTCCGCGACTTTGGCTTCAACCGCATCAGCATCGGGGTCCAGGATCTGGACGCGGCGGTGCAGAAAGCGGTGCATCGCGAACAAAGTTTTGCCCTTACGGCAGGCGTCATTGATGAAGCGCGCCAACTTGGCTTCCGCTCCGTCAGCCTCGACCTGATCTACGGACTCCCCTTGCAGACCCCGGAAAGCTTTGCCCAAACCCTGGAAGCGGTTCTCGCCTTGCGCCCGAATCGTCTTTCCGTCTTTAATTACGCCCACCTGCCGGAACGCTTCCCGCCGCAACAGCGCATTCTTGATGCGGACATCCCCAGCCCGGACAGCAAACTACGCATCCTCGCCGAGAGCATCACCACCCTGCAGCAGGCGGGCTATCTCTATATCGGCATGGACCACTTCGCCCTGCCCGACGACGAGTTGGCCATCGCGCAGCGGGAAGGCAGCCTGTATCGCAATTTTCAAGGCTACTCCACCCATGCCGGGACCGATCTGCTGGCTTTCGGGATGAGCGCCATCGCCATGGTCGGCCCAACTTACAGTCAGAACATCAAGGATCTGGACGCCTGGAGCACCACCCTGGACAGCGGCCACTTACCGGTAGAGCACGGCCTGCGCCTGAGCGACGAAGATTTGCTGCGCCGCCACATCATCACCCGCCTGATCTGTGACTTTAGCCTGGATTTTAACGCACTGAGCCGGCAGTTCGATCTGGATTTCCATCGACATTTCGCGGCTAGTCTGCCCGCCCTGGAGGCCATGGAACGTGACGGACTCCTGCAAATGGACGCCCATGTTCTGACGGTCACTCCGCAGGGGCGACTGCTGATTCGCCACATCTGCATGGCCTTCGACGCCTATCTCACGCAAAAAGCAGTACGCTATTCGCGGGTGATTTGAGCGAATTGCATCGGCACGGCTACCCGGCCCGAGGTTCTGATTAACCTCTATACCTGTTGTCTTCGATCATCATTCGGGTGATACGGCAGGTGCTGCCATGATTTAGCCTTGACCGGTATCCATCTGCACCCGATAATACGCAGCCTTGGCGGTAGTCTCGCCAGATCCTGCCTTTGGGGATGTAGCTCAGTCGGTAGAGCAGCGGCCTTTTAAGCCGTGGGTCGCGGGTTCGATTCCCGCCGTCCCCACCAAATAAAACAATATGTTATACGAATTCCGGTCTGGGCAATTTTCGTATTTTACGACCCCCTAACCCTAGGCGGTCACCACCGGCGGGGGACATGCTCCGGCGAGAATGCTGACACCGGGTCATTCTACTCAGTAGGGAATGACTGGCATCGCACGAAACTTTCTGCTTGAAGGGCGGGTATTGTGTGTACCCAGCAAAACCAAGGGACGTGATTGTCGTTACCCCCTTGTTTATGTGACCGTACTCAATTCCTGCCAAAGATTGCCTTTTCCCGTGACCTCGCCTATTTTGCTAACTGGGTCCCAACGAATCACCGCAAAAGGATGGACACCAATATGAAGAAATTGGAAATAGGAGTTAAAACCAATGAGCAACGCAGCAGAAAATCGTAAACACATAATCCAGCGCGCGGCCTTTGCCGGGCTTCTGACAATGGCCGGAGTTGGGTTTGCCAGCTCTGCCTGGGCGGGAATGACAGGCTATGTTAGGTGCTACGGCATCGCCCGTGCTCACATGAACCAATGCAACTCCATTGCTGGGATCACCAGAGGTTCAGCCGCCACGAATGGTGATCCGGATGCCTGGCTAGCAGTACCTAAAGGGCTTTGCCTGAAAATCGTAGGTGGCAGTCTGACTCCAAACATGCGGGATGCGCTCCGCGCACCAGGTTTTCCGTCAGGGAAGTAAAAAAGATGCTGGGGCAAAACAGGCCCCGGCATATTCACTGAATGCTGAGAAAGTTACATGGGCATCTTCTTATGCTTCATCATATATGCCTTGCCACATTTGCCATCATGGGCCTTGGCCATTGCAGCACTCACGCGTAGAATCAGTCCTGCCGATTTGCGTTTTCGCGCCTAAAGTGCCTGTAAAGTTATTCAACAGTCTGTGTTTGTGTCCATACTTGTAACGGCTCGCAATCCAAAAAGGCGTGCTCGCAGAACACCATGGAAAAACCGAATCCTACTCTCTCCAACGAAGTCATTCCTGCGGCTGCGGGGATTGGCCTGCGTTCAAGCCATTATCGTGATTTTCAGACCGGAAAACCTGAAACTGCCTGGATTGAAGCGCACAGC
>JAKAVW010000370.1 GCA_021827445.1 Pseudomonadota bacterium | reverse complement strand
CGCCTGGGCACGGTACGCGGCCGGCGCGTGCAGGAATTCCACCAGGGCATAGGCGCCCGTCAACAGCCCGCCGATGGCAAGCCCGATGAACACGGCTTTGGCCGGCGGCGGATGGCGGCGGAACAGTACCAGCACCGGCACGATGAGCAGAAAACGCAGGTCCCGGCCCAGGAAGCGGAAGCCGTCATAGGTCGCCTGGCCGAATTCGTAAGACAGCACCGCCACCGCAAAGAAGGCGAAAAAGGCCAGCGCCACATACCCATCTTCCCGCTTGAGGATGCGGGCAAAGCCCTCCCGGAACCCCACCCAGAATCCGAGTATGGCAAGCAGGCCGAGGCCGATGCTGTCGCCTCGATTTACCAGCAGGCAGACGGACGGGAACGCCAGCACCAGCACCATGACCGCGTAGCGCAACAGCCTAGATGCCAGCAAAGCAATAGTGGAATTAACCGTGGACACTCAGCTACTCCCTAGTATTGATAGCGTCGCGGAACTCAATATAAACGGTACGGTCCTGGCGTCCGCCATTCGGGGCGGCTTCCAGGGGTCGTTCCCGTACCTTTTCATAGGCACATGGTTACAACCCACCCGCTTTAACAGTCTCGTCGAGCGATTACATATTGGCTTTGACACACACGTTCCGTCAGTCCCTGCTCGCCTCCGGTAACATCGCCCGCTCCACTGTGGCTCACAACATCACAGCATGCATGGCCGTGCTGCGCTTGGTTAGGGTGGGGTTTATTTGACGCTTACGGTACAAACCACTCCCAGGCCGGAATGGAAACGCCTACAAGAAAACGGGGGGGCAGCGACCACTCCCGCAGAAACGGAAATCCCTTGCGGGTTATGAGCGGTTGTCCCACCGCAATACCGGATTGGAATCAACCCTGCTTACTTCACCACTTGCAGTTGCGGCCTGTTACGCCGCTGCTTGCGCTCTTCGGGAGACATGCTTGGCAGGAACTCCGGAACCAACGCCTTGAGACTACGCAGCGCCTCATCCTGATTGTTGGCAATAACCGCACCATTGAGAACCTTGAGTCCATCATGGATGTGCGCGGGCGCCATCATCCGGCAACTGGCAAGCATCAGTTTTGGATGGACCGTGTGACGCAGTTCTTCCCGCGCGTAAAACAGTTCTTCGTGCAATTTTTCACCGGGACGCAACCCGATATAAGCAATCTCGATGTCACGCCCCGGCTGAAAGCCCGAGAGCTGGATGAGCTTCTCCGCAAGATCAGCGATGCGGACCGGTTCACCCATGTCCAGCACAAAGATCTCGTCACCCTTGCCGATGGCGCCTGCCTGCAATATCAAACTTGCGGCCTCACGGATGGTCATGAAGTAGCGGGTGATCTCCGGGTGGGTAACGGTTACTGGCCCGCCGGCCGCGATCTGGCGCTCAAACAACGGCACCACCGAACCGACGGAGGCCAACACGTTTCCAAAGCGCGTGGTAATGAAATGCGTGCTGCACGACTCGTTTAAGGCCTGACAATACAGTTCCGCCACCCGTTTGGTGGTGCCCATTACATTGGTAGGATTCACCGTCTTGTCGGTCGAAATCAGCACGAAAGTTTTAGCCTCATGCCGCATTGCGGCATCCGCCACTACCTGGGTGCCGAAGACATTATTGCGGATGCCCTCGATGATGTTGTCTTCCACCACCGGCACATGCTTGTAAGCAGCCGCGTGGAATACCACTTGCGGCTTGTATTTCTCAAAAACCGCATTTATGAACCGCGTATCACGCACGTCTCCAAGCACGCTATTGAAAACCAGCCCGGGACAGCCGGCGCTGATATCCTGGTCTATGCGATACAGGTTGTATTCACAATTATCGAGAACTGTCAGCAACCCTGGTTCGTGCTTGCTGATCTGGCGGCATAGTTCAGAGCCAATCGAACCGCCGCCGCCGGTAACCAGGACGCGCATACCGCTGAGGAATGAAGCCACAAATTTCTGATCAAGCTCCACGGGATCCCTGCCAAGCAGGTCTTCCACCGTTACGGGGCGCAGGCGCGATACCTCGATGCGTCCATCCGCCAGCTCGACGAGTGCCGGCAAGGTGCGACACTTGACACCGCGTTCGGCACACATCTGGACCACTCGATCCAAGGCTTTGCGTGACGCTGATGGCATGGTGATCAACACTGTCTCGATGGTCAACTCTTCGAGAAGCCTGGGTATGTCGTTCACACTGCCACGAACCCGTACACCACGAACTTCCTGGCCCTGTTTGGCGGGATTGTCATCCACGAACGCCACCGGTACAAACTGATGGTGACGCTCCATGTCCCGCACCAGCATCTCCCCCGCCCACCCGGCGCCCACCAGCAAAGCGCGGGACCCGCTTTCGACGTTAAACCTGAATGATCTGTCCATGAGGGCGCGGTAGCTAATACGCGTGGCACTCAACACTCCAATCAGGAGCACCGGATATAACACCAGAACGGAACGCGGAACGTTTTCCAGACGCCCGATCATAAAGCACACGACCGTGGTGGCAACCGCACCGGAGACTACCGCCTTCATCAGACGCAGCAGATCGGGTATTGATGCGAAGCGCCAGATGCCCCGGTAACAGCCAAACGCCCAGAACGTGAAGCCATGCAGGATCAGCGCCACCAAAACGAATTGAATGGTTCCCGACAGCGGAATTTTGGAGATCGGGCCTAGGTTCAACCGCAGCCAGTAGGCCGCAAGTATGGTCACCGGCACCCAACTGATATCATGACTGAAAACCAAGAAACGCTTGAACATTCCCTTTGTTGTTTCGGTTTTCATCCCCCTCTCCCTAGAATCGCAAGACTTTGGTTAACCGCATATACATGATAGGAAGCTTAGTTTACCGCATTTAGGAAACGATAGCGCCGCGTCGCTCGTGACGGCCGGTACGGTCCCGGCGTCCCGGCCACGCGCTCCAGCGGCGACTCATTGCTTTCGCTGCGGCACGCCCTGCGTTCGGAAACCGTTACTTCGCATGGTTCCCTCCACAATGGTTTTACGCCCCGGCGCGGCCTTCACATGCCTGCCAAGCCTCCGGCTGGCTACGCCCGCTGGGGCATCCCTTGGCTCTTCGCCTCGCGCTTCGCGCTTCCCTGGCTTCATCGATTGACAACATCCCATTCGAATATGTCCTCCAGAAGTTTTCTATCGGCATTCATGCTTGCGGCTTTGGCCATCCTGGAATCACCATCAGCGTTCTGATCAATACCCGGATATCGCTCCACAGGGTTG
>JAKAVW010000369.1 GCA_021827445.1 Pseudomonadota bacterium | reverse complement strand
ATAAGCATGAATCAGGGCGGATTGCCCCACGCTGGCCGCCGCCTGACGCTCTTCGGTGGTGGTCATCTTCTGTGCCCATCCCAGGTGACATTTGCCGGCACTGACGGAACCGGAGGAAACTAATACGACCTCAATATCGTCGGCGCGAAGTCGCAGTATTTGCTGCACAAAGTTCTGCATGGCCGACAAATCCAGTCGTTGGCCGTCTTGAGTCAGCAGACTGCTCCCGATCTTGATAACCCAGCGGCGTGCGTGCTGCTGTAGCGCTGCACGGTCGGGCACTACGGAATGCAGTGTCGTTTTACCGACGGTATTCATGCGCATTGAAAGACTCCATTGGTTGATAAACCGGTTTGGTTATGTCATCAACGGATATTGTATATGGTCATCATCTATAAATTCCATATAAATAGTATATAATTTGCGTATATTGTTGCCCGTAACACGACGAGCAAACTACACATACGATAACGTAATATTATGGGACAGGAGTTAGTATTTCCACCGGTTTGCATTATTCCGTCTTGCCCGTAACGTGTTCTTTCCGAGCATAAAGCAGATACCATTTACGCAACGCCAGCAGGCACCAGATAAACTCGACCACGCCAAAAGGCCAGGTACCGGCCAGGAATCCATAAATGGAGGTGCTGAGGCAAGATACGGAAAATGCCAGAGTCCACCAAAGGGAGCGCTCCTCCAGGGCATAAAAGATCATCATCCATGTGACAGCGATTACGCCGAAGAGCGTTAATGGTGACATGGGGAGTTCCTTAGTGGGTTGGCAGCGTCGGCACATCGACCATGATCAAGTCACGGTAGCGAGGGCTCATCGGAATGGATGGACTGCGGTGTCTTTCCCTCGCGCGCCATCGCCCAACCACGCTCAAATGCGTAAGCCAGCACGCCAGACATGTGTTCGGGTAAATACGCTTCGCAGGCGTCCTCAAGCTCATCGGCGGTAGCATCCGGGTGTTGCAGCGCCCAACGGTAACCCGCCCACTCGGCCGCGAGAACGCTTTCTTTCAACGTCTCCATGTGTTTTTGTACCTCCGTAGATATCCTGCCGTTAGTAGAAGAGAGAAACCCCCTCCGCCAACGGTAGGTTTTGGTGGTGTCGTATTACCCCTAGGCGCCGGGTGGGCCTGCCGGGCGGATTGCTCCGCCCTGAAACGCGCTGATTTTGCGGCGAAGAAGTGCCACTCTCCGCGCCTCGCAGTGGTATATGCCAAGCGCGATCGTGAGCAGGGTGACCAAAGCTGCGCACACTCAGAAGGCCATCATGATTGTGGCCCTTTCGTGAGGGATCCCGTTGCCACATGTGCGGCGACATATCGCGCATGCAACGCGAGGTTGAGCTTCACCACATTGACCACCGGTTCTCCGATGAAACCTAGCAACGGTTCCGTCGTATTTTGCTGGACCAAGTGGCGCAACGTTGCGGCGGCGATACCGCCAGCCTGCGCAATGCGCGGGATTTGATAGCGCGCCGCGGCGATGCTGATATCCGGGTCAAGCCCGCTCGCCGAGGAAGTCACGAGATCCACCGGAACCGGCCCCTTTTCCGCGGGATCGGCGGCTTTAAGGGCCTTGATCCGCGCCGCCACGTGCTGTGCCAGAACAGGATTGTTCGGACCCAGATTGGAGGCACTGGACCCCGCCCCGTTGTATGGTACCGGTGAAGTCGCCGAAGGGCGGCTCCAGAAATACTGCGGTTCGCGGAAATACTGACCAATGAGGCTGGAGCCCACGACCCGTCCATGCTGACGAATGAGCGAGCCGTTGGCCTGATGGGGAAACACCACCTGACCGATACCCGTCATGGCCAAGGGATAGATCAGGCCGGTCATCACGGCCAGAATCAGGAACAGCAACAGCGCGGTTTTGATGTCTTTGATCATGGCGTCATCCTCCTACAGCACAACCAGCAGCATGTCTATCAACTTGATAAAGATAAATGGCGCAATAATGCCGCCCAATCCGTAGATCCACACGTTGCGGCGCAGGATGTGCTGCGCCGAGTCGGCACGGAACTTGATGCCTTTGAGGGCCAGAGGAATCAGAAAGGGAATGATGAGGGCGTTGAAGATGACCGCGGCCATGATGGCATGGGTAGGTGAGCTCAAATCCATGATATTCAGTGCTCCCAGTTGGGGGTAAGTCGATACGAACGCCGCCGGGATGATGGCGAAGTATTTGGCCACATCGTTCGCCACACTGAAGGTGGTGAGGGCGCCGCGGGTCATCAGCAGTTGCTTGCCAATCTGGACGATCTCCAACAATTTGGTGGGATTGGAGTCCATGTCCACCATGTTGGAGGCTTCACGCGCCGCCTGGGTACCACTGGCCATACAGAGTCCGACATCTGCTTGAGCAAGAGCCGGCGAGTCATTGGTACCATCCCCGGTCATCGCGACCATGTAACCTTCATTCTGGTATTCTCGAATGCGCGCGAGCTTGGTTTCCGGTTTGGCTTCCGCGAGATAATCATCGACCCCCGCTTCAGCGGCAATGGCGGCGGCAGTCAACGGATTGTCGCCGGTCACCATGACGGTGCGGATACCCATCGCCCGCAATTCGGCAAAGCGCGATTTGATGTCGGCTTTGACGATGTCCCGCAACTCGATGGCACCCAATACCGCTGCGCCAGAGCAGACCACCAGGGGTGTTGCGCCACCCCCCGCGATTTCCTGCACTATGCCGTCCAGCTCGTTAGGCCAGGTGCCCCCCAGCGACTGGACCCACGCCTTCATGGCGTCGGGAGATCCCTTACGCAATTGCTGCCCATTCCAGTCCACCCCACTCATGCGGGTTTCGGCAGTAAAAGGGATCAATTGGGCTTCCAGTGGCAAGGCTTCCCGGCTTTGCGGGTAATGTTTGTCGGCAAGGGTCACGATACTTTTGCCCTCCGGCGTCTCATCGGCCAAAGAGGCGCGGCGGGCCGCCTGCGCGAGGATTTCCTGGGTAACCGCTAAAACGGGGTAAAACGCCGCTGCGGATCGGTTGCCGTAGGTAATGGTGCCGGTTTTATCGAGAAGCAGCACATCCACGTCACCCGCCGCCTCGATGGCACGCCCGGAAGTCGCCACCACATTGCTCTGCAGCAAGCGCACGATGCCGGCAATACCGATAGCGGGTAATAGCGCTCCGATGGTGGTGGGAATCAGGCAGACCAGCAAGGCTACCAGCACCGTCAGGCTGATCACCGATCCGGAGTGGCCGGCATAATGCACGCTGTACCAGGAAAATGGGAAAAGGGTGACGGTG
>JAKAVW010000368.1 GCA_021827445.1 Pseudomonadota bacterium | reverse complement strand
GGCCATCACCGCAGGCGTACCCCTCAACACTTGCTCAATTTCTGATCGGGATACTCCGTGCTTACCGCATTTCGGCCAGTTCCCATCGTCCCAGTCGAATCCTGATAGGGTCATCGTTGAATTATGTACTTTTGTACAAACAAACGCTATGCATTGAGAATCCCATGATCCAGAGGGCTTCATGCTCCATCGGAAAAATAATCGTGTCGTTTTCTGGCCTTGGCCACGGCCAAGGCCAAGGCCAAGGCCAAGGCTGCGGCGAGGATTTCGGCGTGTTCTGGTTCGGCAACACTCAGGGCGACCACCCGGGTAGGCCGTTGGCCGATGCGCCCCCACCTTTTGATGAGCTCCCACTCGCCCCAGAGATTCTGCCGGAGGGCCAGGCGGTAATAGCGATAGAGCCCTTCCTCCGATTGGATCTTCTGCCACTCCCGCACCCACCAGCGATCCATGTCATAGATCAGATCAGAAGAGGATGATGTCGTAGGCATGGCGCTACGCGATAACGTCCCGCTCGGGTACCACCGCCCCGGCGTGCTTGTAGATGGTGGAACGGGATACGCCATACCGCTTGGCTACATCCGTCACCCGCACCCGGGGATCTTTGAGGATCTGCCGAATTTCCCGGATTTGCCGGACTTCCAATTTGGGCGGTCGTCCACCCTGGCGTCCCCGGGCACGGGCGGCATCGATGCCTGCGCGGGTGCGCTCGCGGATCAGGTTGCGCTCGAACTCCGCCAGGGCGGCGAAGACATGAAACACCAGGCGACCGGTGGCGCTCACCGTTTCAATCTTCTCCGTGATGCTTTCAAAGCCGATTCCCCGGCTTTCCAGCTCTCCGACGATGCGCACCAGATCAGGCAAGCTACGGCCCAGGCGATCGAGGCGCCAGACTACCAGTACATCGCCCTCCCGCAGGGAGCGCAGACATTGCGTCAGCTCCGGCCGATCCGCCTGTTTGCCGCTGATCTTCTCCTCGTAAATATCCAGGCACCCTGCCTTCTCCAAAGCATCGCGCTGCAGGTCCAGATGCTGGTCGTCGGTGGAGACACGGGCATAGCCGATCTTTGTGGGCGAGGAGTTTTGTTTGTCAGTCATAGTCAGCACACAGATTGATAAATGAGTTAAACGACACCTTAGGCGCAAAAACAGCAATCGGCAAGCCTGATTTACAGGGCCTGCCGAAACTGTTCAGAAAACCTTGGTTTAAGTAGCCAATCTATCACGCTGCCACATCATTTTTGTCCTTATGATGAACACAAAAATCACGCCACAAAAAAACCGAAAAGCATAGATGCTGATATTGTTATGTATTTTTTTGGTTTTATTGGCTGTTTGTTATATGTGGCGTTCAGTGTGATAATTGTTGGTGATGTGGAAATTGGCGACAAATAGTCTTCCAGTTTAAATATCTGCGAAGATAATTTCTCCATGGTATCGTATAGGTAAAAATTGCCCATTCCTTCTTCGTTTTGTTTAGATATTGTACTATATTGTTTTTTTAGTTTTTTTAGTTCTAATCGTTACAAGTCTACAGTGTATATATATCTCTCATTCTGTTCTATAATTATTTTTTGGAGCACATAATGAAGACTTTGTTGTGCTTTTTCTGGTGACCCGCTTTGTGCGGTGATGGTGATTATGTTGTTATCTTTTTTATCAACAGTTACAGAGTAAATATACTTACTGTAAGTGTTTTGTATTCTGCTTTGAAGGCGCGGACCTTTACTAATTGGTTCGTAGCAGTAATTTTCGCTATTATTTGCATTTTTCTTACAAGCAGATCCGATGCGTCCTATCTGTATAACAGCTTTACTTTGATACACATTAGGTGTTATAGCTAGATAAGCAAAAGACGCAACAAGGAAAAAAACAATAAATGACAGTATAATAAATTTTCCTTGAGATAGTGCTTCCAATATTTCCTTAATGCCTACTTCATCTTCTGTATGATTGTTTACAACAATTTTTATTGATTGGCTTTCATTGTTTGTTGTATTGGTCATGATTGCGTATTCACCAGTAAAGTTAAAAGTGGCATATAAAAGTGGAGTGTATCTTTATTCGCGGTTATTCTGGCACAAGACGGAATGCATCATTCTGACTCGTGGGCGCTGATCCTGTCTGATCGGATAGCCTGGTTTTGCTGGGTTCTCCGTCGGTCTGATGAGTGCCAATAGTAGACAAAACGGTGAGTCTGCCCATTTTAGCGGAGTACCCATTCCCCATATGTCTTGATAGCGTCATACATGGCATCAGGCGCGAGGTCTACGTCACCTGGCCACGTTAAAACACCATGATCGATATGTACCTGACTGAACATCACTGGGTCTTTCAATGGGGCGAACACCCCCGTTAGGTGGCTTGGCTCAAAGCGCACCTGTCCTTGTGTTCCGTCAGCAAAGCGTACTTTCAGCGCCAATGGCGGCTCTGTATGGACCTCTACCACATCCCATTCCATGATGCCTATCTCCTACAGTTAAAGGCTCTATCGGCTTTGGTTGCTGCTTTGCCTGGCATAAGGCCCAATCTTCCAAAAGATCCTGCTGATGCAGTTCGGTCCAGTCGAGAACCAGCTCCTAAGCGCGACGCGGCAGGTGTCCTCTTATGACGGACAAAAATTCGATAGCGATGACCGCCTTGAACTCTGCATACTGAACATGAAAATGGGCTGGACTATGATCATCGAAAAACATTTTGATGAGCATCCCGTAAAATATGCTTATTGTGGGCACGTACCCCACTTTTCCTAGATGCATACTACATTTTTTAGTAGGAACATCATACTGCTGAAGTTTAGACATACAGCCCCATCGCCAGCCATCTGGGTGGTGTTATGGCTCGGCAAACTTGGGCCAGCCGGGGGTCAGGCGGCCTTTTTGCGGGGTAGGTCATCGGTATCGGCCCAAAAGGCGAGTGTAGGGCACTGGAATTTCCAGGACTTCGGGTCAAAGCCCTTCCAGATCGATGGTTGGGCAGACATGACCGGAAAGCGCGAAGGCGGAAAAAGCGGCGACCATCCCCTCTTCCCATGCCCTACCCGCGAAGGCCTCATCCGCAGCGCGCCGTAAAGGCCTCAAATTTGCCCTACAGCGCACGCAATGTGTCCTGGTGAGGGAAACTCGGTGCTCCAGTCAAACTGATAGGCCTCGCCAGGGCGAAAGACTAGAGGGATATAGGCCTTCTGCACGCCCGGATGCTCAACGACCTTCCAGTGCTTCACCCAGCGCTGGACGCTATCGTAGGCCCCGGTATAGCCCTCCT
>JAKAVW010000367.1 GCA_021827445.1 Pseudomonadota bacterium | reverse complement strand
CCGCGCAAACCGGTGGAATCCGGGTGTGCCACGGGCGAGGATGGCCTGCTGCCCCAGGACGCTGTCGCGCTCTGGGAGGCTACGGGCACTACCGAATCGCTGCAACAGGTTTGTGCTTATCCACTGCGGGCGGCGCTTTCACCGGAGCGGGCTGCTGCCCTGGAGAATCGGGCGCTGAGTCTGGATCAACTGGTGACTGTCTGCCAGTCGGGCGTTGGCGCAGGCGACTTCTTGCTGGTGGAAGGGGCTGGCGGCCTGCTCTCCCCGCTGACGGCGGGGACCACCAACGCCGACTTGGCCGCCGCACTGCGGCTGCCGGTGCTGGTAGTCGCCGCCGATCGCCTCGGCGTCATCAATCACACCCTGCTCACGGTGGAGGCCTTACAGCACCGGGCATTACCACTGGTTGGCGTGGTGCTCAACCAGACGGGGCCGGTGATTGATCCGCTCATGGATAATGCCGCAGATTTGGCACGCTGGCTGGGCTGTCCGGTGGAGCGGGTACTGCATCGGCCGGGGCACCAGGCACCCGCGTGGACGGGCATTGGTCCGTTTCTTCATGGCCTGGCCAACCGGCTCGCGGCCGCCCATGTCGCGCCAAAAGCGATCCCTCCCACCGCAAACTGCGCGGTGCAGGAATGATCCGAAGGGTGATTCTGTGCGATGCGAACAGAGCCCGGGCTGAAACAGAAGAGACACACCGATCGCCTGCAATCCAAGTTTGGCTGGGACTGCACCATGCCTTCGAGTAAGAGATTTCGCGCTGCGGTGCAGGAAGCTGCGGCTGTCCTGCGCGGCGGCGGCCTCGTCGCTTTCCCCACAGAGACCGTCTACGGCCTCGGGGCTGATGCGGAAAACCCCGCCGCCGTGGCTCGCATTTTTGCGGCGAAGGACAGGCCCGCCGACCATCCGCTGATCATTCACATGGCGCGCACTGACCCTCTTGGCCGATGGTCCAGGGATATCCCGCCAGCGGCCTTCGTCCTCGCGCGGCGTTACTGGCCAGGTCCACTCACCTTGATCCTGCGTCGCGCCTGCCATGTGTCCGATACGGTCACCGGCGGTCAGGATACGGTAGGACTGCGGGTTCCTGATCATCCCCTCGCCCTGGCGTTGCTCGAAGCGTTTGGCGGCGGCATCGCCGCTCCTTCGGCCAACCGTTTTGGCCAGGTAAGCCCCACCACCGCAGCACACGTGCGCGAGGAACTGGGCGATGCGATGGACCTTCTGCTGAATGGCGGACCCTGTCGGGTCGGCATTGAGTCCACCATTCTCGACCTGAGCGGGTACGGGCCCCGGCTACTACGTCCAGGCGCGATAGCTCTGGACGAACTCGAAGCGGTTCTGGAGCAGCCCATCGCATCACCGGGAAGCAATGCGCCACGGGCGCCGGGGATGCTGCGCGCGCATTACGCCCCGAAGACGCCGCTTTACGTAGTGCCCACTCTGCATCTGGCAGCGAAAATATACCGACACCTCAGGCAAGGCCAGAACATCGCTGTGCTGGCGATGCCCACTACCCTTCTCCCAGAATCCTGCCCCCGGCATCCTATGCCGACCCATCCGGCCGGGTGGGCCCGCGAACTCTATGCACAGTTACGTGCGCTGGATAAGCAAGGGCTCGACGCCATACTGATTGAGAAACCGCCCACCGGAGCAGACTGGCAGGCGGTAAACGACCGATTGGGGCGCGCCTCTTCAGCGCATCGTGTCCCTGGAGAAGATGCATCCGCAGTATCGGACACCAGTTTTTTTGATTTGTCAGTGCCCTGATTGCTTTGTCAAAACACTGGGCGAAGCATTTCAGCGGGTTTAGCCGTTTTATCGCGCGTCTAAAAGATTGCGGATCAAAACCCGCAGATATTGTTCAATAGTGAGATCCGGTTGAGTGATCACCTCTTCAATCCGGGCTGCGAGCCAACAATCTGCCTTATGGCTATTTCCTGTATATAGGCAGAGGTGGTCATATTTCTTACGCGACAGGTTAACTTGATAGTAGCGTTGGTGGTTACACCCGATGTCCAAGGTGTACAAGTCAGAACAAGGCCCATCAATCGCCAGGATCACCCTGTTCTGCACACAATCACTCCCGGATTCCTTATCCATTGCAGTCTCTTTCTAGAAAGGGGTTCCAGGTCCGACGAAGGCGGAAGAAAATCATTTCAGAGTTTCTGTGGTCACCTCTTCCGCGCTGGCCTTCTGTCCATTTCAGTTTAATCCGTTACCGCCCCCTTACTTGCCGAGGAAACCAATCTGGCATATTTCGCCAGCACGCCGCGCGTGTAACGGGGCGCCGGAGCTTGCCAATCGGCGCGGCGGCGTTCTATTTCTTCATCAGACACATTGAGTTGCAGCAAACGCTGTTCGGGATCTATAGTCACCGAGTCGCCCTCGATGACGAGGGCAATCGTGCCCCCCACTGCAGCTTCCGGCGCGACATGACCGACCACCATGCCGTACGTCGCCCCGGAAAAGCGACCGTCGGTAATGAGGCCGACTGAATCGCCTAGTCCTTCGCCGATGATCGCCGAGGTGGGAGACAACATTTCGCGCATACCAGGCCCGCCCTTGGGTCCTTCATAGCGGATAACCACGATATCGCCGGACTTGATTTTCTGCGCCAGGATCGCTTCCATGCAAGACTCCTCGGATTCAAAAACGCGTGCTGGACCAGTGATCTTGTGCGTTATAAAGCCGGTTATTTTCGCCACAGCACCTTCCGGCGCGAGATTACCCTTCAGGATGGCAAGGTGCCCTTGGGCATAAATGGGATTGTTCCACGGGCGTATCACCTCTTGATCCGCGCGCGGCTCTGTCGGTACCGTCTGTAAAACTTCCGCAACAGTCTGACCGGTGATGGTCAGCGCATCACCGTGCAACACGCCGTGGGCGAGCAATATTTTCATCACCTGGGGAATGCCGCCCGCCCGATGCAGATCAGTGGCGACGTAACGGCCCGATGGTTTCAGGTCGCAGAGTACCGGCACACGCCCGCGCATGGCCTCGAAATCGTCAATGGCGAGCGGCACCTGTGCGGCATGCGCAATGGCCAGCAGATGCAATACCGCATTGGTGGAGCCGCCCACGGCCATGGCCACCGCAATGGCGTTTTCAAATGCCTGACGCGTCAATATCTGGCGCGGCAGGATTTGTTTTTTGATGGCATTTACCAATACTTCTGCGGACTGCGCCGCACTCTCCGCCTTTTCCGCATCCTCCGCCGCCATGGTGGAGGAGTACGGCAAGCTCATGCCCATGGCTTCGAAGATGGAAGAC
>JAKAVW010000366.1 GCA_021827445.1 Pseudomonadota bacterium | reverse complement strand
GACTCTATCACATCCAGGGCTCCTGGCGGCGGGGTGGACGGTCGTCGTCAAAACTATCGCCATTGCCACTCATGACCGCCCAGATCAGCGCGGCAACCCAGCCGAGGACAGTCCAGCCGAGCAACAGATCCAGCAGGGTGATGGGTATCCGGTGCGGGCTATCCATGCTCCAGGCCATCAGAGCGGGTAACACATACACGCCTATCGCCACGATGAAGGCGACCATCAGTAACGCCACAAAACCGGCGCGGCTGTCGGTGATCCAGTGCAACATGGGAGTTCCTTTCTGTTTACGCGCCAATCATATAGCGAATTTGAGCAGATTGGCACCCCTGAAATGGGCCTGATACCCGCTCCCCCAAATAAAAAAGGGGCCCGAAGGCCCCTTTGTCCTATTTAGGGAAGTTCCCCTTAGTAACCTTTCTTGGCTGTGGCTTTTTTCACAGGAGCCTTGTGCGCGACGGCCTTGTGCGCGACGGCCTTGTGCGTGGCCACCTTGGCTGGGTGCTTCGCCGGAGCCTTGGCCGGTGTCGCCGCAAAGGCGGTGGAAACTGCGAAGGCTGACATCATGACAATAGCAATAGCAGAAGTTTTCATGGACATGTTGCTTACTCCTCAAGGTTGAAACTGCGAATCTGCAGTATCAATATTCATGCCAATCCAAATACCCATTGTTTTTATAGGAGTTCTGCGGAATTCGGGTGATATTTCCTGCCATAAAACTGTCCGGTGTCAGCGACAGGAAACTGTCCATCCCTCTTATAACAATGGAAAATCATATAGTTGCTTTGTCGTGAATCCGTCATGCGCCTGTTTCCGGTGCGCCAGGCCGCTGCGCCCGGCTTATCCCAAGCTATTTGCAGCTACGATCCGCTCTGTGACTTTTTGCACTCTTCCGCCTCATAGCCTTCCTCCCTGATCACGGCGATCAGCGTGGCGGTGTCCGCCAGACCATGCACCACGGCTTCTCCCGGCTCCAGCGTAACGTCCGCCTTTTCCACACCAGGTATGCCTTCCAGCGCCTTGGTCACGGCCCGCACGCAGTGTCCGCAGGTCATGCCGGTGATCTTCAATCTGATATCGCTCATGGGTTCTCTCCTGTTGAAAGTTAGGTGTAAAGGAATTAATGAAACTGCCCGTATGAACTGCCATTCGATTGCGCAGGGCGTCAGCCAGGTACCGGAGTGAAACCTCGGCCACGGATAACCACCGATACTCTGCGTATAACCCACCACTAGGCCATGGTAAACATTGAAGCTTGGTGTAATGTCAAGAACCCATGCCCCGTACCTATTGGTCAGGTAGTATCGAATCCGAAGTACAGGCGTGAAGAAATAATGTCCCGGTCGCGGTCAGATGCACCACCGCGACCAGCCCTGGATTGGCCCACAAAAACAAAAACACCTAGAAAAAATTTTAAGTTACTGTTTCTTATGTCGTTCCAGCGATCCTCCGACAAGATATCGGACGCCTTTGTCCCCCTGGATCAGGGCGGACTTCGCAGCGACGGCAAGGTGATGGTCGGCATGGCAGTCCGCACGAGTCGCTGCCCCCTGGCTACAACCACAATCAGAGCGCCCCCCAGGATCGCCACCAGGAGCAAGGCGATAAGCGCCTCACGGACGCGCCCTTCCCGCCCCCATCATGTCAGCAGCGCATCCACCCGGGCGGCGCAGATGAAGTCATTTTCCGAAAGGCCGCCAATGGCGTGGGTACTGTAATGGACGACGCAGCGGTTATAACCCAGCTCCAGGTCCGGGTGATGGTCCTCCCGGTGCGAGATCCATGCCACGGCATTCACAAAGGCCATGGTCTCGTAAAAGTTTTTGAAACGAAACTCCCGGCGGATCGCCTGCCCGGCCACTTGCCATTGGGATAGGGAGCGTAATAGAAGTCCTACCCGTTCCGCGTCCAGGGGCGCAACCCCACCCTCACAGGGTACGCAATGCGCATGTTGAAGATCTTGGTCCATGGCTATCTCCTTTTTGCTTTCAGGTCCTGCAAAAAACGGTAGAAGGATAATGGAGACGGGTCAAGCCACGGCAGATCGGCGCGCCATCTTCCGGCTCGACTGGCCAGATGTTTTCTCAGCCACTTTATCTTTCTCTCGATCCTTGATGCGATCCTTGGCCGATGCGCTGCTTTGCAAGACATCAGGCTGCTCCGCCGCACGAACAAACCGGTTTCTTGCATTCCACCAAAAGCAGACATTGGGCCCGTATCGGCGTTATTGGTTGAAAAATCGTTTCCCGGATCCGATGGAACTTCCCGGCGCAAAAAGCTGTCGGATATTCCGCAGGCAAAAAGGGGAATTCACTGGCTGGTACGGCAATGCATCATTTTCCGCCCATGGCAGCAGCGATGGATTCCCGCATCGCCGCCGTCCTGCCTGATCAATATCTCCTATACTCTGCTATAGGTTACGGACCCCCTCCCCCCCGCGCGCATTGGAAGGAAAGCACGCCATGGAAGCAGCGAGCAAAGCCCCCAGCGCCACCTGGCGCCATCCGGTCTGGTCCACCGCCCAAAAAGCCCTCGTCGGCACCGCCCCCGGCCCGGCCCGGCTCTGGTTCACCGTCGGCAAGGGCATTGTCACGGAGGTCTTTTATCCGCGCATCGACGTCCCCCAGGTCCGGGACATGGGTTTGATCATTGCCGATGGCAAGGGTTTCTGGCAGGAGCTCAAGGCCTTGCCCGAGCCGCAATTGCAGATCGACGATCCGGTCGTCCCTTTACCCGCCATCACCCACTGGCGCTTCCGGCAAATGCCCACCGGCAATGAGTTGCGTTTCCTGCTCTCGGCACCCTTTACGGTGCATCGGGGAGTCGATGGCTGGCAAGACCCCACGGACACCCTGTCGGAAGATTGGGATCTCGGCCATGTCGCCATTTTGCCCAAGCAGACAATGGCTGCCGGAACCACGCTCCACTTCCCCTTCTACTGGCGGGATACCGGCCAGTGGCAGGGCGAGGACTTCAGCATCACCCTGCAAGGAGAAAACGCATGATTGCCATCGATCTCACCGGACGCCGTGCCCTGGTCACCGGCGCCAGCGGCGGCCTCGGCCAGGCCATCGCCGAAATCCTGGCGGCCGCCGGCGCCCAAGTCGCCGTTCATTACCGCAAGGGGCAGGCCGAGGCCGAGCAAGTCGTCGCCGCCATCCAGGGCAAAGGCGGCAAGGCGCAGGCCTTCCAGGCCGACATCTCCGATCCGGCCGCCGTCGAAAAGCTGCTGCAGGAGATCGACGGCGCCTTTGGCGGCCTCGACATCCTCGTCAACAAT
>JAKAVW010000023.1 GCA_021827445.1 Pseudomonadota bacterium | reverse complement strand
TCCCCACCTGACCACCGATATGGCAATGACGACCAACCCGCGTACTTCCTGCAATACCTGTCTGTCCGGCGACAACCGTATGCGCGCCGATCTGGACGTTGTGCCCGATCTGCACCAGATTGTCTATCTTTACCCCATCTTCAATCACCGTGTCGGCCAGCGCACCTCGGTCAATGCAGGAGTTGGCACCAATCTCCACGCCATTTCCAATGAGCACACGACCCACCTGCGGTATCTTCAGAAACCGGCCATCGGCCTCGGCAAAACCAAAGCCATCGGCACCGATCACCGCGCCCGCGTGGAGAATGCAATCGGCACCCAGTTTGCAGCCCGCATAAATTTTAACGCCGGGATAAAGATGTGACCCGCGCCCCACCGTCACGCCCGCACCAATAAAGGTACCGGCCTCCAGCCAAACATCTGCCGCGATCACCGCTCCGGCCTCTATCTGCACATAGGCATCAATGCGGGCACCGGGATCCACCTGCGCGTCTCGCGCCAGTTGTGCCGTATGATGCAGTCCAGGCTGAAGGGTGCCCTGCGGATAGAGGTGCTGCATAATCCGCGCAAATGCCGCGTAGGGATCGTCCGTCAACAGGCAGTTGCCGGCAAAATTCTCCGCATCCTGCGGAGTAATAACCACAGCTCCGGCCTTACTCGCTTTTAGCAGATTTCGCAAACGCGGGTCCCGATAAAAAGCGAGGTCCGCACTGCCGGCCATATTGAGAGGCGCCACGCCACTGACCTGATACCCAGCATCGCCACGCACTTGAGCGCCAGCCACTTGCGCAAGATCACCGAGGAGATACAGGCCATGCGCCACCCTATTTACTACCGTTCACTTTGGAAGCAGGCTTGGCCGCCATCGCTGCCACCACCTGCGAGGTAATATCAATGGCGCCATTGACATAAAGCACAGACTTATCATTGAGGATAACCGTATAATGCCCGGCGCGCCCAATTCTGCTCACCACTTTGACCAATTGATCCTGTATGTTTTTCAGAATCTGATTACGTTGATAGTTCAAACCATCCTGGGCCTGCCGCTGGAACTGCTGCAAATTGAGAATCATACTCTGCAGTTGCGCCTCTCGTTCCTGCCTTTGCGCATTGGTCAGATGCGGAAAATCTTTTTCCAGGGTCTTTTGAAAGGCGTCGACCTGTTGGCGCTTGGCCTCGATTTCCTTCTGCTTCGCCGCTATCTGTTTGTTGAGGCTGGTCGCGCCAGCCTGCGCCTCGGGCAATTCGCGCAATGCACGGTCGAGATCCACAAAACCGATCTTCAGCGGGTCTGCCCACGCCACCGCCGAAGCCAACATCAACAGGAGAACGACCCCAATGCGCAACTGTCGGTTCATATCCTAACACCGCACCATCAAAAGTTATTACCCACAGTGAACTGCAAGGGCTGGGTCAAATCGCCCGGCTGCTTGTTGAGCGGTACGGCGAGAGACAGGCGCAAGGGTCCCATCGGGCTGATCCACAGGAAGCCGACACCCGCCGTCGTCCGCATTTGACCCAGACTCGGGAAGTAACTGTTGTTGTAAGTGTACTGATTGCCGCTAGGGTCCGCGTTGACACCATAAACCCACCCACTGGCCAAAAACAGTGACATTCGGAAATTGTTATTGTTTGCGAGGCCCGGTAGCGGGAAATACAGGCTGGCATTAAACAATAACTCGCGGGTACCACCTACGGGATAGCCACCCACCAGTGGTCCTAATGAGTAGGTCTGATAACCCGGCAAGGTAGTCGGGCCACCCATATAGTAGTTATTAAAGAACGGGACCTGCTTGCCCCCATAGCCGTTAATTAACCCGTAACGGCCACTTAACCCAGCCGTCAGCCAGGAGTTAATGGGATGGTAGTAGTCCGCTTTAATCTCCGCCTTGTACCAACGCAATGTTGCAGGGGGCACCGCCGCCTTCAGCGACAGACTTCCATAAAACCCTTTGGTGGGGAAAATGGGTGAATTCCGGCTGTCATAGATCAGGTCATTCCCCACGGTCAATGCCGTGGCGGTATTACCAAAGGTACTGACATAATTCTGGTAAATTAGCGGCGGATTAGCAAACAGGTTAATCGTCGTGTTACTGAACCCCAGTGACATATAATCATAGACATACTGCATCACCGGAATACCCAGCGTGGTAGTTCCGCCGTAATCAATTTCCTGATAAGGGGCTACAGATAGAATGGAAAGATTGGTGTTGTTCCGATACAGACTAAAGCCGAGACTAATACCGTCCGGCGTAAAATACGGGTCTGTAAAGGAAAGGTTATACGCCGTCCCCAGACCACTCACATTCGCCGAGAACGCTAAGGCATTACCGGTCCCCATGAAGTTGTTCTGGCTGATAGAGCCGTTGAACATGATACCGTAGGCATTGGAATAACCAACACCGATACTGAAACTGCCGGTCGGTCTTTCGCTCACATGGACGTCCAGATCCAGTTGATCAGGATGCCCGGGAACCGGTATGGTTTTGGTATCAATCTTGTCGTAAAAACCGGTCTGCTGCAGACGCATCTTGGAACGTCGGATCAGCGCACCATCATAAAGGGCGCCTTCCATCTGCCGGAATTGACGCCGTACCACATAGTCCCGGCTTTTGTCATTACCGGTGATCTCGATACGGCGAATATAAACCTTACGACCCGGGTCCACCTCAAAGTTCAGAGCCACTTCGTGGGTTTTCGCATTCACTTTGGGCACCGGCGTGGTATTGGCAAAAGCATAGCCCAAGTTTCCCAGCTTATTCGCAATGGCACTATTGGTGTCGTTGATCTTGGCTCGGGAAAATACTTCGCCCGGCTTGATCTCCACCAGCTTTTCCAGTTCCGGCTTCGGCACGACTAAATTACCACTCAGACCCACTGATTGGATATGATAGAGACTCCCTTCATGCACATTGACGGTGATATATACAAAGCGTCGATCCGGCGTTACCTGCACCTGACTCGATTCGACATCAAAATTCAGATAACCCCGGTCCAGATAATAATTATGGAGTTTCTCCAGGCCTTTCATAAGCTTTGCACGGGAATAACGATCATTTTTAGTGAAGAAGGAAAATGCATCCGGTGTGCCGATACTGAAAAGGCCGCGCAGACGGCTTTCACTGAAGGTATGATTACCCACAATGGTTACCTGCTTGATGGTCGCCTGCTCGCCTTCCTTCGCGTCAATATGGATGGCCACCCGGTTACGTGGCAATTTTTCCACTCGCGCATGAATCTTGGCATTGTAATAGCCCATGCCTTCATACTGTTCCTGCAGACCATGCACCACCTGATCCAGGATCGAACGATTAAAGATGTGTCTTTCCACCAGGCCGACACCCTTGAGCGTGCCATTCACCTCGCTCTTGGAAAATGCCTTGATGCCCTCCATCTTGATACTGGAAATGATGGGCCGCTCCTGCACGATGACCAGCAGCTTGTCGTCAGAACGGGCAATGGTCACATCCTTGAAGAATCCCGTGGAATAGAGATCCTTGATGGCCTGCTGCGCCTTCTGGTCATCCACCTGCTCGCCAATATGGATGGGCAGGTAGTTGTAGACCGTGCCGGGCGCGATATGCTCCAGGCCACGAATTTCTATATTCTTGACGGTAAAGGGCGTAAATGCCCAGGCTGGTGCCGCCCAAGCGGCGGCAGCACAAGCCACACTCGCGGCGAGAAGAATGGGGGCGGCCAAACTGAGGCTGAATTTTTTCACGGTGTCAGCAATCTCATAATATCATTGTAAAAGGCGAAGGACATGAGCATCAGAAGCAGCACTATACCGATCTGCTGCGCTTTTTGCACCACCACCGCAGGGAGTGCCTTACCACGCACCATCTCCACGGCGTAAAACACCAGATGCCCCCCATCCAAAATCGGAATGGGCAGAAGATTAAGCACCCCCAGACTGATACTGATCAGCCCGAGAAAAGACAAAAATGGCGCCAGACCGGCTTGTGCCGATTGCCCGGCAAATTCCGCGATGGCAATCGGACCACTGATATTGTCCGGAGATACAAAACCCTGCACCATCCGTACGATCATCTCGACGGTCATGAGCGACATCCGCCAAGTCGTTCGTGCCCCATAGACCAGGCCCTCCAGAGGCCCTCGCTCGCGCAGAACAATCAGATTTTTGGGGAGCCGTGCCATGATGATGCCGATACGGCCTACCGGCTTTCCGGCCTTGTCGAGAAACATCTGCGGAGTGAGACTTACGGCTTTTGCAAGGCCTTGCGCCGTCACATAACGCAGCCGGATCACTTTATCGGGGTGCGACTCGACATGCCGGGCCAGGCTCTCCCAACTGGAAATCCTATGCCCATCGATGGCGTCCACGCGGTCTCCTGCCCGCAACCCGGCCAGTTGTGCCGGGCTATGCGGCTCTACGGCACCGATGACGGCGGGCAGGTAGGGCTCCATCCCGATGACTTTACTGATAAGGTCCGGCCCCACAGCATCAGCGGTAAGCGTCTGCAGAGGCAGCACATGGGTCACCTGGGCGCCATCCCTGCGCGTCGTCTGCAGGGTCACCGGAGTGCGTGCAATGGCCGCCGAGAGGAGCCCCATACGCAGATCCTCCCAAGTATAGACAGGCTGCCCGTCGAGCCTCGTGATACGTTCCCCCGGCTGCAATTGCGCCTGAGCTGCAAGGGAATGATCCTGTACCAGACCGACGATGGGTGCCAATCCCGGAATGCCGAGCCATGCTACCCCGGCATAGGCCACGATGGCAAACAGAAGGTTAGCCATCGGTCCCGCCAAGGCAATCAAAAAGCGTTTGCCGGGCGCGAGATTATCAAAGGCCCGTTTACGATCTTCGGCCGAGACTGGCTCACTGCCCTGTTCGCCGAGCATTTTGACGTAGCCACCCAGAGGGAGTGCGGCAATCACATACTCCGTCTGATCCCGCCCCCAACGGCGGCTGATCAGGGCTGGCCCAAAGCCTACACTAAACCTGAGCACTTTGACGCCCATGGATTTGGCGACCGCGAAATGGCCCGATTCGTGGATCAGCACGAGGATGCCGATAGCCAGAATAAAGGCTCCTATGGTCTCAAGAATCTGCATTTGCCCTCGGGAAGATCACTGCATACCCGATCTGTGCCGACGAAGATGGCGGACTGCAGTTTCCCGTGCGAGCTGATCAACGGCCAGCACAGCATCCAGATGATCCGGAGCGGCAGGTTGTAATTCGGTAAGCGTCTCTTCAACGACGGCCGCGATACGGGAGAATGGCAGGGCACCATCCAGGAAGGCCTGCACCGCCATCTCATTAGCCGCATTGAGCACGGTCGCGGCGGCACCTCCAGCCCTCAGCGCGTTGAAGGCCAAGGCCAAACAAGGAAAACGCTGTAGATCCGGCGCTTCGAACTGCAGATCCGGCCCACGCGCCAGATCCAGCGATGAAACCCCGCTTTCCATGCGCTCCGGGTAGGCCAGGGCATGGGCAATAGGGGTGCGCATATCGGGGTTACCCAGTTGCGCCAGCACGGAGCCATCCACGTATTCCACCATGGAATGGATGATGCTCTGCGGGTGGATCAGCACATCAATCCGGGATGCGGGGAGATTAAAGAGCCAATGCGCTTCGATGACCTCCAGACCCTTGTTCATCATGGTCGCGGAGTCTACGGAGATTTTCCGGCCCATGACCCAGTTGGGATGGGCACAGGCCTGATCCGGCGTTACGGCCGCCAGGCGCTCCATGGGCCAAGTCCGGAAAGGCCCCCCGGAAGCGGTCAACAGAATACGGCGCACGCCCTTGCCTTCAGCAAAGCACTGGAATACGGCATTATGCTCACTGTCGATGGGGAGCAGTATCACCTGATGATGCCGCACCCGCTCCATGAACAGGCTACCCGCCATCACCAGACATTCTTTGTTGGCGAGATAAACCTTTTTCCCTGATTCTACGGCAGCCAGGGTCGGTAACAGTCCCGCAGCACCAACGATAGCGGCCATCACTTCGTCCACGCCATCCATACGCGCCGCTTCTGCCAGCGCCCCCGGGCCACTTTCCACACGGATATGCTTCAGACCCATATCACGCAGGGCAACGCGCAACTGCTGCGCGGCCTCCGGAGCGGCCATCACCACCAATTCAGGGTGATGTTGCTCACACAATGCCTGCATCTCTGCGACGCGGTGATTGCCGGTGAGCGCAACGATCCGGAATTGATCGGGGTGACGCGACACCACATCCAGGGTGCTCTTGCCGATGGAGCCTGTAGCCCCGAGTATGCAGATGCCTCGTGTCATTTCCACCAACCCAGATAATAAAGCCCGGCTACAAACGCCGGAATGCCCGCACTCATGCTATCCAAGCGATCCAGCAGGCCACCATGCCCTGGCAACAACTGGCCACTATCCTTGCAATCGGCGCGGCGTTTTAGAAAGCTCTCGGAAAGATCGCCCAAGACCGCGAAGGCGCCCGTAACCAAGCCCAACACGGCTCCGCAAAAGAGGGTCGGGGCTGCCGCACCTATCCACATCCAGGCCCCCAGTGTGCCCATAATGGCGCTGGCAAGCAAGCCGCCCAGCAAGCCCTCCCAAGTCTTGCCAGGGCTGAGGCGGGGTACCAATTGATGACGCCCCCAGATCTTACCAAAAGTCATCGCACCCACATCATCCGCACTGATGACCAAAATCACCCATAACAAAAACTGTGGGGCACGCTGCTGCAAGGACAGACTGAACAGCAAAGCAGGTAAAAGCACAGGAAAAACCGCCATGGCGCTCGCCGGGCGCTGCCAGGCCGCTGCTTCGCGTAATAAAGAGGGCGGTATCCATATCAGCAATGCCGCGAACAGCGCCCACCAGATCACGCCGCCCTGTGCCAGCGCGGACCAGGGCAGATGCTGCGCGAGAATGGACACCGGAAGCAGCGCTGCCAATACCAGGGCCAACCCGTTTGGGTAGGCTATCAGACTGAGGTGAGCCCACTCCTGTCCCGCCAGGAACGCCAGCAGCATGAGGAAAAGGAGAAAAACCCAGAAAGGTGCCCAAAAAATCAGCACAAGAACCAGCAGAAATAACAAGGCGGCGGTGATCAGTCGCTGACGGAGCAATCGTCCTCCAGCACCTGATCACCCGTCCGTCCAAAACGCCGTTGCCGATGTGCGAAAGAATACAGGGCATGCTCCAAAGCCGTACGGTCAAAATCCGGCCAAAGCGCATCGCTGAAATAAAACTCGGTGTAAGCCAACTGCCAAACCAGGAAATTACTGATGCGCTCCTCGCCACCGGTACGAATCAGCAGGTCGGGCTCAGGGATGTCTGCCAGGCAGAGATACCGGGCAATGTGTGCTTCAGAAAAGTCCTCAAGGGCGAACTCTCCCGCCTGCGCTGCCGCTATGGCTGCACATGCTGCCTGCGCAATATCCCAACGTCCGCCATAATTCACCGCAAGATTGAGCTGGAGTCGCTTATTGTTACGGGTGAGCGCCTCAGCTTCTTCGACGAGTTGCCTTATATCGCAATCCAATGCGCTGCGATCGCCGATGACGCACAGGCGAACGCCATTCTCATGGAGTTTACGAACTTCCCGTCGTAACAAAAGGCGGAAGAGATTCATCAACAAACGCACTTCGAGGGCCGGACGCCGCCAATTTTCGGTACTGAAGGCAAAAAGCGTCAGGTAGGGAATGCCGAGATCCACGCAGGACTGCACCATTTCCCGCACCACTTCCGCACCACGCCGATGGCCAGCCACCCGCGGCAAGCGCTGGCGGTAGGCCCAACGGCCATTGCCATCCATAATGACGGCAATGTGACGTGGCGTAGCAGGCAAGCCTTCGTCAGCAACAGACATGAGTCAGACCTCCATGAGGTCAGATTCCTTGGCCTCCACCACCGCATCCACTTCGTCGATAAAGCGGTCCGTCAGCTTCTGAAATTCTTCCTCGGCACGCCGCTCTTCATCTTCCGAGATGGTTTTCTGCTTGTGCAGATCTTTGACCTGAGAAATGCTGTCACGACGGATGTTGCGAATAGCTACACGTGCCCCCTCACCCTCCTGCCGGACCACTTTAACCATTTCCTTGCGGCGTTCTTCGGAGAGTGCTGGCAGCGGAACCCGCACATTATCCGAACCCGCCACTGGGTTCAGCCCCAGGCCGGCATCGCGGATCGCTTTATCGATCTTGGGAATCAGATTCTTTTCCCACGGCGTGACCAGCAGCGACCGGGCATCGGCGACCGAAACCGAAGCAACCTGCGCCAAGGGCGTCAGAGACCCATAATAATCCAATTGCACATGGTCAAGCAGACCGGCACTGGCCCGGCCCGTTCGCAGTCGGGTGAGCTCCCCCTTCAGGGACTCGATACTTTTCTTCATCCGGGTTTCGGAATCTTTTTTAATCTCTTGAATACTCATGCAATCTCTCTGTGCACCGAGGTGCCTTCCTCTTCACCCAGCATCACCCGCATCAACGCGCCGGATTTATTGATGGAAAAAACGATGATCGGCATGTCATTATCACGGCAAAGGGTGATGGCCGTTGCATCCATGACCTGCAGATTCTGCTCCAACACCTGACTATAAGACAGTTCCCGGTAGCGCATGGCCTCAGGGTGGATAACCGGATCATCGGTGTAAACGCCATCGACCTTGGTTCCCTTGAGCACCACCTCGGCATTGATTTCCACAGCGCGCAGACTGGCCGCCGTGTCCGTAGTGAAAAAAGGATTACCGGTACCGGCACCAAAAATCACGACCCGCCCCTTCTCCAGATGACGGATAGCCCGCCGCCGGATATAGGGCTCCGCCACTTGCTCAATGTGCAGCGCCGACAGCACTCGGGTTGGCAAACCCAGATGTTCCAGAGCATCCTGCACGGCGAGCGCATTCATGACCGTCGCCAGCATACCCATATAGTCGGCGGTAGCGCGGTCCATACCCTCAGCAGCTTTGGCCATACCCCGGAAAATATTGCCACCACCGATCACGATGGCGATCTGTACTCCAGTATCAGAAACATCCTTGATTTCCCGTGCCATACGCTGCACAACCTCACGGTCCACACCATACTGACCGTCGCCCATGAGTGCCTCCCCGCTCAGTTTGAGGAGAATGCGGGAGTACAAGGGCACTGTCATTCAGGACCCCCGGACTTGCGCCATGACCTCGGTGGCAAAATCCGCGGCGGGAGCCTTCTCAATCCCTTCACCCACCTCGAAACGCACAAAACCCAGCACTTCGACACCAGGAAAGCCCTGCACCAGTTGACCGACACTGCGGTCGGGGTCTTTGACGAAAGGCTGCCCGGTGAGAGCGATTTCATTGAGCAGTTTGTTCAGACGTCCGGAGATCATCTTCTCAATGATGTCGGCGGCCTTACCACTGTCTGCCGCCTGAGCAATGAGGATGTCCTTCTCACGGGCCAGACGCTCAGGAGAAACCTGACCGGGATGGATCACCTCGGGACGCGCCGCCGCCACATGCATGGCCACATCACGACCGAGTTCGCTGGTAGCTGCCTGACCTTCCAGGGCCACAAGCACACCGATGCGGCCACCATGAATATAGGCACCGATCACACCTTCTTTGACCTGCAGATACTGCAGACGGCGCAAACTGATGTTCTCGCCAAGCTTGCTGACCAATCCCTTGCGGCGTTCTTCCACACCCGCATCGGCCAGTAAAGCGCCCGCTTCTTTGAAGCCCTGCGTCAGAGCCTGCTCAACACAGTCCTTCGCCAAGGCCAGAAAATCTTCATTTTTGGCCACAAAATCGGTTTCGCAGTTCACCTCAAGCACGACGCCCCGCTTCTGGTCGCCACTGAGTGCCGTAACAATGACCCCCTCCGCAGCGACCCGACTCGCCTTTTTGTCGGCCTTGGCCAGACCGCGCGCGCGCAGGAGGTCGATAGCGGCCTCCAAATCACCATCGGCTTCGGTCAGTACCGTTTTACATTCCATCATGCCGGCGCCGGTGCGCTCGCGCAGTTCTTTGACCTGTTGTGCACTGATAGCCATGAATGCTCCTTGGTTCTGGTGAATGCTTTTAGTCGGCGTCGATTTCTATCGTTTCTTCATCCACCTCGACGAATTCGTCGAGCAGCGCAGACTCCCCGCCCTGACAGCCATCGAGAATGGCATCGGCCACCAGCGAGGCGTACAGACGAATAGCGCGGGTGGCGTCATCATTACCGGGAATGGGATAGTCGATGAGCAGCGGATCACAGTTGCTGTCCACCACGCCGATCACCGGGATACCCAACTTGCGAGCTTCCAGCACGGCAATATTTTCATGGCCGACGTCAATCACGAAGATGGCGTCCGGCAGACCGTTCATGTCTTTGATACCGCCGAGGCTGCGCTCCAGCTTGTCGCGCTCGCGGGTCAGGGTGAGCACTTCTTTCTTCGTCAGCTTTTCCATGGTGCCGTCGGCTGTCATCTGATCCAACTCGTCAAGACGGCGAATGGATTGACGGATAGTCTTAAAGTTCGTCAGCGTACCGCCCAACCAGCGCTGATTGACGAAGAAGGCGCTGCTGCGACGGGCTTCCTGCTCGACTGCCTCGCGTGCCTGGCGCTTGGTACCGACAAAAAGGACACGGCCATGCTTGCGGGAAATCTGCTCGATAAAGCTCAGTGCGGTGCGCAGCATCGGCAGGGTGTGTTCAAGGTTGATGATATGAATGCGATTACGCTCACCAAAGAGATATGGCGCCATCTTCGGGTGCCAGTAACGGGATTGATGACCAAAGTGAACGCCAGCTTCCAGCAGGGCGCGCATGGTTACATTGCTGCTCATAAGGGTTTCTCCAGTTTTCAAGGGTTGTGATCCGCCACGCACCCCAGGCAGCCATCCTCGCGGACACCCGGCTGACCTGTATCGGTGCGTGTGAGTATTTGGGCCGAAGCCCAGCGCGTTTTAGCATAAAACCGGACTCTCTGGCAAATCACCGTGCGGTTCAGATAGTCTCGAGGTGCTGGTCTGCCCTCCATGAGGCGGCCACAGCGCATTATTCACCATGCCGATGCCACCACCAGTACGACCCAGCCCCCACAATCAGCAGCAGCAGCAGCGCGATCTGCACATGCTGAACGCTTTGCAACAGGCTCTGTAGCGAGGCACCCAGGACATAACCGATCCCGGCAATGGCGGCCGCCCACACCGCGGCTGCCATTGGATTCATCCACAAATAGCGGCGTGCCGGGTAGCGGTGCACTCCCAGGAGGATGGGAGTGATGGTACGTGTGCCATAAATGAACCGGAACAGCAATGTCACCCAGTCACCAAAGCGGCGGATCAAGCCCTCGGCCTGATTCACATGGCGGCGCAGAAAGCGCGGCAGGATATTCAGCAGGCGTTCACCATAACGATGACCGAGTTGGTACAGCACCTGATCGTTGAGGGTGCTGCCCAGCCAGGAGACGAATATCACCATGGGAAGATCCAGGACGCCGGCATGCGCCAAGGCACCGGCAACAATTACCACCGCTTCCCCTTCCAACAGGGTGCCAATAAAAAGGATCCAGTAACCATACTGGCGCAGGAAAGCGATAATCACCGCCAACGTGATGGGTTGAAGATGCAACCAGCTCAGCACCTCGTTGATCACATCAATGATTGCACCCTCTTTCTGCCAGGAGCGTCTCCGGCATGCGCAACAATAGCAAAGGTGCCGGCAGACGCAAATTGGTTTTTAAGGTAAAGACGGCGGGCGTAACACGGTGGGTGACCCGATAACCGCCGCTGGCGGATAGGTTTCCGTGATAAGGGCCAAGTGGACAAACCCCTCTGACCTGCGTGACCCGCGCCTCGCGTCGGTAAAACAAAGGGTTTAGGGGATTACCATTGCAGGCAAAAATCTGGCGTGATCCACTCCTGCTCCTGCTCCAGATCGGCAGCCATCAGCGGCATTGCTGTCAGCCATTTCGGCGGTAATGTCAGCACCAGTTTTTTACCAGACACGGTCAAACCCGGAGGTGCCGTCAACGGCGCCGCGCCGCGATGAAAAAGGATAGCCAGGCGTAGCAGGATCGCCAACTGCTGCAACGCCACTACGTCTTCAGCCGCGATACCCAGAGCACGTAACTGAGCAAGGCCCGGCAGGCGCTTACGCTGAGTGCGCACGAGCGCGGCAACGACGCCCTGCTCCCGACGGGAGAATCCCGCAATATCGGCATTCCGCCAGACATATTCACCATGTTTGTGAAATCCCGAATGGGCGATATCGAGGCCGATATCATGGGTCAGGGCTGCCCAACGCAACCATTGCTGATGACCGCCGTGGAGCGGCCAGGACGCGGCTGCCATCATGAAAAAGTGTTCTGCCCACTCTGCTATGCCCTGATTACGCTGTACCTGGCTATGAAAGCGTTCCTGCAGGCCACGGATACTCATCTCCCGGGTGTCTTCCTGGTGGATACGCCCAAGCAGGTCATAAATGGCCCCCTCGCGCAAAGCGCCCTCAGAAAAACGCATTTCCTGCAGACGCAAGGACTCGAAGAGTGCGAAAAGAATGATGAATCCGCCCGGAAAAACGGCGGCACGATCCGCCTTCAGACCCTTAAGCTGGGTCAGCGCACGCACTGAACCTAAACGTATCATTTGCTCACGCAGCCAGTGCATACCGGCATGGGTAATGCGCGAACCCTGACCGTTTTCTGCGAGGACGCGGGCTATCGCCTTGATGGTACCCGAAGATCCCACCGCCTGATCCCAGCCGTGGTGGAAAAAATCATCAAGCATGGATTCCAGCGCCACACGCACTCGCTTTTCGAGCCGCTCGCAGGCAGCCACCGTAATCAGTTCATCGGGGAAATAAGCACGGGTAGACGCTACACAGCCAAAATGCAGGCTCTCCCGCAGATTGGGGGTGAAACCCTGGCCTGTAATCAGCTCGGTACTGCCCCCTCCGATATCCGCAACCAGACGTCGTTCACGCGCGTCTACCGCCAGGCTGTGCGCCACGCCAAGGTAAACCAAACGCGCTTCTTCACGACCGGCCACGATTTCCACCGGGTAGCCGAGTGTTTCTTCAATGGCGCGCACAAAGCCTTCTGCAGCACTCGCATGGCGCAAGGTATTCGTGCCGATCACCCGCACCCGCTCCGGGCGAATACCGCGCAGGCGCTGCCCGAAGCGCGCCAGACAGTCCAGTGCGCGCTGCGCTATCGCAGGATCGAGGCTACCGTCGTCGCGCAACCCTTCCGCCAAACGAACGCCTTCACGCAAACGATCATGCAAACGGATATTAGCGCCAATTTCCTCTGCAACCACCATATGAAAGGAGTTGGAACCCAGGTCCACTGCCGCCAGAAAGTTTTTGAGTTCTGCTGTGGCTGTGGATTCCGCCATGGCTATTTCCTCTGGATGCTTTGTTCTACCTCGTCTAGCGGAAGATGCCGGACATTTTTTCCTTTGGCAAGATAAATAACATATTCGCAGATGTTCCGGGCATGATCACCAATACGCTCAATCGCCTTGGCGATAAAAAGAGCATCAATGGCCGGGGTGATGGTGCGCGGATCTTCCATCATGTAAGTAATCAGACGGCGCAGGGCAGAGCGGTATTCCTGATTGAGCACTTCATCGCCTTTGGCAACGGCAATGGCTTCCTCCGCATCCGCACGGGCCAGGGCATCCATGGCGCGGCGCAACATATTCAGGGCATAGTCGGCCATGACACTCACGTCCCTGAGAAAAGCCGGATTGGCGTTACGCGCGCCATGCCCCATGGCCAGGGCCATGTCGGCAATTTTGCTGGCCTTGTCGCCCATACGCTCCAGATCCGCGATAGTCTTGATCAGGGTCATCACCAAACGCAGATCACTGGCGGCAGGCTGACGCATAGCCAGAATATTGATGCATTCCTCTTCAATACGCACCTCATAACCATTCACCTCGTGATCACGACCAATCACCTCACGGGCCAATTCGGCATCTGACTCTTGCAGTGCCCTGACGGCATTCGTGACCTGCTCCTCCACCACACCGCCCATGGCGAGCACTAAGGCGTGGACCTCATGGAGTTCATCCTCAAAACGCCGGGAAATATGTGGTTCTTTGTCCATAGCTGCGCTCCTTAACCGTAGCGACCCGTGATGTAATCTTCTGTCTGTTTTTTACCGGGATTGGTGAACAACTGATTGGTAGGCCCAAATTCCACCATCTCGCCGATATACATAAATGCCGTGTAATCAGAGACGCGCGCCGCCTGCTGCATATTGTGGGTGACGATCAGAATCGTAAACTGATTCCGCAGTTCACTCACCAGCTCTTCAATCTTGAGAGTAGCAATGGGATCCAGTGCCGAAGTCGGTTCATCCAGCAAGATCACCTCTGGCTGCACTGCTACTGCGCGCGCGAGACACAGGCGTTGTTGCTGGCCACCGGACAATCCCAGCCCACTCGTCTTGAGCTTATCCTTGACCTCTTCCCAGAGAGCCGCCTGGCGCAACGCCTGCTCTACCCGCTCATCCATCTCCACCTTGCGTAATTTTTCATAGAGCTTGATACCAAAGGCAATATTGTCATAGATGGACATGGGGAAAGGCGTTGGCTTCTGAAATACCATACCGATTTTAGCGCGCAGCATATTCACATCCATGCCGGGGGCCAGCACATTTTCTCCATCCAGCAGCACCTCGCCGGTCGCCCGCTGCCCAGGGTACAGAGAATACATGCGATTAAACACCCGCAGAAGTGTCGACTTGCCGCAACCCGACGGTCCGATGAACGCTGTCACCTGATTCTCGGGCATCTCCAGATTGATATCTATGAGGGCCTTGTTGCTCCCGTAAAAAAAATCCAGGTGGCGAACGGATATTTTGGTTTTCTGGGGTTCCGACATCAACACGGGCTCCTGTCTTTGATAAGGAAGCGGGAAACAAGGCTCAAGACTAACACAGCCATGGCAGCTATCAACGCACCCACCCAGGCCAGATACTGCCATTCCGAATAATCAAGGACTCATGGCACATTGAAAAATGACGACGGCGACATTGGCGGTAGGCTGGTCCATCATCTTTCAGCGGGGCGCCCTTAAAGTCAGGGCTGCCCCACGCATAGTGTTGGAGACCACGCCCAACAGCTTTAGCTCAAGTCTGCACCAGAGACTATAGCAGGATTCTATTACCGTTTTATGACACTGCGGAATCAGTCACAACACTACGGGCGAGGTGGAGGGGAAAATGTGCAGTAAAAGTAGTCCCTCTACCCACTTCACTGGCTACTTCCAGATGCCCCTGATAACGCTCGACGGCGTGACGGACAATGGCCAGTCCCAACCCTGTACCACCCATACGCCGGGAGCGACCTTTATCCACCCGGTAAAAACGCTCGGTGATACGCTGCAAATGCTCGGCAGCGATACCCTCGCCGGTATCCTGCACCACAAAAAGCAGTTCACCGAGGCGGCGCTCCCAGCGTACGCTGACAGTGCGGTCTGCCGGGGTATATTTGATGGCGTTTTCTAACAAATTTCGAATGATACTGGTCAGATCGATGGTTTCTGCGAAAAAGCCCAGGTCGCTATCCAGCGCCGTGTCGATCTGCAAACGTTTTTGCGCTATCGTCGGCGCCAGAGTATCCAGCGTGTTGTGTATCATATCCGCGAGCATCAGGGTTTCACAGTGTTCCGGGTTCGCTTCGGCGGCTTCCATGCGCGCCAGAGACAGCAGGTCTTCGACCAAAGACTGCATGCGCAGCGTCTGCTGTTCCATGAGACGGAGTTGACTGCCCACCTCATCGTCGGCGGCGATGGGACTGTCCAGCATATTTTCCAGGAAACCGCGCACCACCGTCAGCGGGCTGCGCAACTCGTGGGAGACATTAGCCACGAAGTCCTGACGAACCTGTTCGAGTTGGCGGATACGAGTCACGTCCCGGAAGATAACCAAAGCGCCGGCATCGGCAAGGGGATAGCGCATACCTTCCAGTATCTGCTGGGCATCCGCCGGGGCGGGGAGTTGCAGACTGGGCGGTCCTTCACCGGCCAAAAAGGCGCGCAAATTAGGGGTTCGCAGCCAGAACGCCAACGGCTTGCCAGCGTCCTCCGGCCATTGCAACTGCAGCAAGCGAATACCGGAAGGATTCACCCAAAGTAGCTGGCCGCGCTCATCCATGAGCACCACGACATCAGGCATGGCCTGCAAGGCGTCGCGCAATTGGACAATCTGGGCACTCAACAGGCGGTGCTGTGCCTCCTGATCACGCCGCCAGTGGTAACCCTCGGCAAAAGTCTCCTCCCACATCCCCCCCGCCAGCGGTGGCAGCGAGGTGTCCGGGTTGCGGAACCAAGCGCTGAAACTCTGGGATTGCTGACGGTGCCAGCCAACCCAAAGCGCCAGTAAGAGCGCGATGACCACCGACGGGAGGTAGGACCAGGCGCGCAGATCATCGGCGGCCAGAAAAATCGGAATCAACGCCCAGAGTGCTATGGGGTAAAACCAGGCACGGAAGTATTTCACGCCGGAAAAGGACAGCGACGTGCGTGACCGCATGCTGAATGCCCAAAAGCCGCCGTGCCAGTCATCGCCCGTCCATCGCTTCTCGCTGGGAACCCAAGGCACTACAGCGATAGCCTTCGCCCCTTACTGTTTCGATGATATGAGCGTAACCATGGTGGTCCAACTCCCGCCGTAAGCGGCGAATGTGAACATCGACCGTCCGCTCTTCGATAAAGCTCTGCCGCCCCCAGATCTGATCGAGTAGCGTATCCCGCGAAAAGACCCGTTCTGGATTGGTCACAAAGAGACGCAAAAGACGAAACTCGGTAGGGCCGAGATGGATTTGCACCTCACCGGCGTACACTCGATGCGCGCGCAGGTCCACCTGCAGCTCACCGAGCCGTACCCGACTGGCCGTCGCACCGCCATAACTGCGCCGCAGCAGGGCATTGACCCGTGCCACCAACTCCCGCGGAGAAAAAGGTTTGGCCAGATAATCGTCCGCACCCGATTCAAGACCATGCACCCGGTCGCCCTCGTCACCGCGCGCGGTAAGCAAAATGATGGGCAGCTTCCGGGTCTCTTCACGGCGGCGCAGGGTACGGCACCATGCCAGCCCATTCTCGCCGGGAAGCATCCAGTCAAGCACGAGCAACTGCGGCCCCCAGGTCAGGAGTACCGCTTCTGCAGATTCGACACTCCCCTCACAATGCACCTCAAAGCCTTGACGCTGCAGGGTGACGCGCAGGAGTTCCTGAATACCTTCCTCATCCTCCACCACCAGGACGCGGGAGGATGTCTTGTCTTCGTCCATACCTGCCCTTCGCTCGGACACGCTCATCATCCGCTTATTGTGGCGCAAGCCCTGGCGGGATGCCAAGACATTGCGAACAAAGATAACCCGGTCAGTGCAGGATGGGAAGGATCAACCCCTTAGGCGCGGCGGGCACGGCCCGAAGGCGCCGTCCCTGAACCGGGTCGACCCCGCCCTGCGGCTTGAGCCGGACGGCGCGGAACCGATGACGGCGCATGGCTGGAGAAGGATTGGCGCGGCTCGAAACCGACGACGATCTCCCGGTCGAAGGAGCGACGCAGCAGCTTCTCCACATCCTGCAACTGCTTACGCTCCTCGCTGCTCACCAGCGATACCGCCTGGCCATTGTTGCCAGCGCGACCGGTCCGTCCGATGCGATGGACATAATCCTCGGGCACATGGGGGAGTTCAAAATTAACGACGTGGGGCAACTCGCTGATATCGATGCCGCGGGCAGCGATGTCCGTCGCGACCAATACCCGCACTTTGCCTTCCTTGAACTCCGCCAGAGCGCGGGTGCGGGCACCCTGACTCTTGTCGCCGTGGATAGCCATGGCCTGCACACCATCCTGGGACAAGTGCTTGGCGAGGCGATCGGCACCATGCTTGGTACGGGTAAAGACCAGCACCTGCCCCCATTGATGTTCTTCAATCAGGTGCGCGAGGAGTTCGCGTTTGCGATCCTGGTCGACGGCAAAAACCCGCTGGGCGACATTGTCAGCGGTAGCATTGCGCGATGCGACTTCGACGCTGGCCGGGTTGTTCAGCAGGCCATCGGCCAGACCGCGGATTTCCGGTGAAAACGTCGCCGAGAACAGCAGGTTTTGGCGTTTTTTCGGCAATACGGCAAGGATGCGCCGGATGTCGCGAATAAAGCCCATGTCGAGCATGCGATCGGCTTCGTCGAGCACGAGGATTTCAACATGAGAGAGGTCGACGCTGCGCTGCTGGATATGATCCAGCAGGCGACCGGGGGTAGCAACCAATACGTCTACACTGCGACGCAACTTCTGCATCTGCGGATTGATCTTGACACCACCGATGAGCACCAGCGAACGCAGGGAAAGATAGCGCCCGTACAATTGCACGCTCTCCTCTACCTGCGCCGCCAGTTCGCGGGTGGGGACCAGAATCAATGCACGCACACTGGAAGGGCCACGCGCCGCGGTATCTGCGGTGGCGGACAGTTTGTGCAGAATAGGCATGGCAAAGGCAGCGGTCTTGCCGGTACCCGTCTGCGCGCCGGCCAACAGATCGACGCCGGACATGACCACCGGGATGGCCTGTTCCTGAATGGGAGTGGGGGTGGTGTAACCGCGCTCGGCAGCTGCACGCCAAATGGGCTCAGAAAGCCCAAGGGATTCAAAAGATGACATAATTTTTAACTCCGAAAACACCGGCCTCGCCACAGGGGCGCCAGTCTATGGCAGACGCTTCATCAAGGTGGGGACCAGTGCGACGCGCATCATGCAGACTGAGGCATGACGGCGAGTGCACCTTAACAGAACATACTAATTATTGCGAGTAATAAACCCAAAATCCGCGATTG
>JAKAVW010000365.1 GCA_021827445.1 Pseudomonadota bacterium | reverse complement strand
CTGGATGATGCCAGCTTATCCTGTCGCTTTTTATCTGGCGGTAACCCAGGTTGCTGTTGGTTTTTTATTGTTTCATGCGGTGAATCTCAAACCCCGGGATCCTGGCGTCATGGTGGTCTTTCACCAATCCATGGTCCTGCTCATGTCCCTCGCCATTGTCCTGCAGTGGCGTTAATGAGGTCCTAGCGTCATGTTAAAAGAAGGATTACACAGCGACGGCATTGGCGAACTTTCTGGTCCCCGGGCACGGCCGTCTTATCTTCGCGATCTCTGGGTTCTGGCCAAGGCGCGGGTGGTATCGCTGCTGGTATTTACCGCCGCAGTGGGCGAGATCCTCGCCCCCGACGCCCTGTTGCACTGGGAGTCGGCGCTGGCTGGTTTGGCGGGCATCGCGCTGGCCGGTGGAGCAGGAGGGGTACTCAACCAGATTGTCGAACCCGCCCTCGACCAGCACATGCGACGCACCCTCCACCGGCCGCTGGCCGAAGGCCGCATCAGCCGTGCTGGTGCCATTGCCTATGCCATGACATTGATGTGCGCCGCCATTGCGGTACTCGCCTGGGGCACCAACCCTCTGACCCTGGTACTGACCCTGGTGGGCACCGTCGGCTACGGCGTCGTCTACACCCTCTACCTCAAGCCCAGCACGCCCTGGAACATCGTCTGGGGCGGCCTTGCCGGTGCCCTGCCGCCACTGATCGGCTGGACCGCCATCACCGGCAGTCTCGCCGTGCTGCCTCTGGTGCTGGTCCTGCTGGTATTCGTCTGGACCCCGGCGCACTTCTGGCCCCTGGCCATCTGTTGTCGGGAAGACTACGCCAAGGCCTGCATACCCATGCTGCCGGTGACCCATGGTGTCGACCGCACCCGCCGGGAAGTGCTGAACTACGCCATACTCACCTGGATCGTCAGTATGGTGCCAGCGCTACTCACCGGCGACTGGTTATATGGAGCCATCGCCTGGCTCTCCGGCGCATGGTTCGTGGGCATGGCCCTGCGTCTCAAAGGTCTGCCCGAAGGCCCGGAGATGAACCGCTACGCGCGGCGGATGTTCGCCTACTCCATCTCCTACCTTTTTTTACTCTTTACTGCCCTGATCCTGGGTAAACTGGTGATGGGCTATGGCTTCTTCTGAGGCCGCCAAAGGCCCGCCCATGAGCCCGTTCGAAAAGCGGGCGGTGGCGGGACTGAGCTTCATCTATGTCGCGCGCATGCTCGGTCTGTTCATGCTCATGCCGGTACTGGCCCTGGACAACGACCAGCTTCGCCACAGCACCCCGGTGCTGTTGGGCCTGGCCATTGGCATCTACGGACTGGCCCAGGCCGCCCTGCAGTTTCCCTTCGGGGTGGCCTCCGACCGTTTCGGGCGCAAGCGGGTACTGGTCTTTGGTCTGCTGATCTTCGTCCTGGGTTCCCTGCTGGGGGCGGTCACCCACAACATCTGGGGCATCATTCTCGCCCGTCTGCTGCAGGGTGCGGGCGCCGTCTCCTCGGTGCTCCTGGCCACCGCAGGGGACCTCACCGGTGAACAGCACCGCACCAAGGCCATGGCCGCCATCGGCGGCAGCATCGCCATCGCCTATGTTCTGGGGATGGCGATGGGACCCGTCTTTTACGGTCTCTCCGGGCTGACCGGGGTATTTCTGGTAGCCGCCGCACTCGGCGTCCTTGCGCTATTACCGCTGTGGAAAGTGATTCCCCCCATCCCCCGCAATCTGCAGCAGCGCATGGGGAACTGGCGTGACGCCCTGAGGATATTCAGATACCCCCCGGTTCTGACCGCCAGTGTCGGCATCTTCATCCTGCAGATGGTGCTGGGGGCCAGTTTTGTGGTGCTCTCCCCGGAACTGGTCAAGGCCATGCACATTCCGGGCAGCGCCGTCTGGGAAGTGTATCTGCCGGTGATGCTGCTCTCGGTGGCGGGCATGCTCTACCCGGTGATCCACGCCGAAAGGCACAAACAGCACGGACAGATGCTGGTCTTCAGTGGTCTTGCCATTGCTGCGGGAGCGTTGTTCATGGGTTTGCTCGCTGGTCACTTCTGGCCGGTGGCGGTAGGAGCGGTGATTTTCTTCACGGGTTATAACGTGGCCTCGGCGATTCTGCCTTCGATGATGAGCCGCAGCACCACCCAGGAACAGCGGGGGGCGGCCAGTGGTGTGTACTCGCTGATGCAGTTTCTGGGGATATTCGCGGGGGGTGTGGTCGGTGGCTGGGGGCTGGGCATGGCCGGCGAGCAGGGTGTCATTTATCTCCTTGCCGTCGTCGGATTGCTCCTCGCCCTGCAAAGCTGGAACGGAAAACGCGTGGCACTATTGCTGGAACCGGATTATTCTCAAAAATCATAAAATGAGTGCGCCAGATGATGTTGAGCAAAGCTAGCGAATATGCCCTGCGGAGTCTAATTTATCTGGCCGCTCAGCCATCGGGAAGGCCGGTGCTGAGCCGGGATATTTCTGACTATATAGGGGGCTCCGCGCCATGCGTTACCAAAGTATTGCGCTGCTTGGCCAAGCGTGGAATCCTGTATTCCGTAAAAGGGAAGGGCGGTGGCTATATGTTGCGCCCTGGTGCCGAGTCCCTAAATATTATTGACGTCATTGAGATTACCGAAGGGCGTCCGCTGGAGATACGCTGCATACTGGGCCATGACTGCGTTAAGAATACTACGCCTTGTCCTCTGCACCCACAATGGGAGGCCATCAAAAACCGCGAAATAGGCTTTCTAAGGGGGCAAACTGTTGGCGCGATATCACGGGCAATGTTTTGGGCTGATGCCGCGACAGCTGCCGTGCAGTGTTAGATCCAGATGGGTGCGCCGAACCCCGTTCTTTGGCGGTCTGCTTTTCTGTTGGTTAGAGCAAGACAGGTGTCCTGAAATTATGATGGGGAAAACCATCCAATGATAGGAGTCATTATGACAAGGATTTCACGATTGATAACGATAGTACTAGCACTGGCCGCACCGGTGATGGCACAGTGTGCACCGGCAACCCAGATGGAGTCGTTTTATGATTGTGTATTGCCCCCAACCCTGGCGGTTTATCACGATGCAGTCGTAGCCTCCGGACATATGGCCACGGATGTAAGCTTTTATAAAAATAAAAATCCGGGGGCGTCTTTTGATGAGACCAGTTGGCTGTATGCACTGTACGCAAAAAAGAATCTGTCGCAATGCAAAATCCCGACCGATTCTACGGACGCCAAAAAGTCGCAATCCATCGTTAACGCGGCAAGAGATATCATAGATGGGTACATTGCATTTACATGGTCACCAACAACCATGAGCCT
>JAKAVW010000022.1 GCA_021827445.1 Pseudomonadota bacterium | reverse complement strand
CACGACCATGACGGTGATGATGGCCGCCGGGTAAAACATGGCCGACTTCACCTTTTTATTCAGTGCCAGGGTTTTTTCGCGGTACTCGGCCAGTCGCAACAGAATGGTGTCGAGGATGCCGCCCTGCTCACCGGCGGCGATCAGGGACACAAAAAGGCGGTCGAAGTATTTGGGGAAGTGGTCCATGGCCTGGGACAGCGATTCGCCTTCCTTGAGGTATTTGAGAATGCCCTTGAGCAATTTCTTCATGCCCGCGCCTGAGGTGGCGGAGATGAGCAGTTCAAAGGCCTGCACGATGGGCACGCCGGCGTTGATCATGGTGGAGAGCTGGCGGACCATCACTACCAGTTGCGCTTCCTTGACGCCGTGTTCCCCAAACAGGGGCTGCGGCACCTTGCGCACCACCGTCGGTATCATGCCCATGCGGCGCAGGTTGGAGCGCACGGCATTGGCGGAGACGGCGTTCATTTCGCCCTTTTTCTTTTCGTTGCCGCCAGGCGTGGTCGCCTCCCAGGTGAAGTCGTAGGTCCTCGCCTCGCGGATTGCGGATTTCTTGCCCTTGCCCAAGACTGACGCCATGCGTTCACCTGATCCCGTTCACCAATTACACCCATATATAGATCAATCTCACTAATTTGCAATGGGTATGGCGGTGCGGATCAATGGGTCTATGGCGAGCTATTTTTAAGAGATCGGTCTCTGCCAGAGTTTGTCCCAGCTTTGCTGGGCGGCGAGGCCGAGACGTTGGGGGAGTGTCTTTTGGCGCTGGTAATGGAGGGCGAGCACTTTGCCCTTTTGTGCCGCTTCCAGGATGATTTCGTCGCTGGTGGCGAGTTGATCCACCAATCCCAGTTGCAAGGCTTTGCTGCCTAGCCAGGCTTCGCCGGTGGCGACCTGTTCTAAATCCAGTTGCGGGCGGTACTGCTGCACAAATTCGCGGAACAGGGCATGGGTTTCTTCCAGTTCTTCGCGTAGCTTGGCCCGGCCGCTTTCGGTATTTTCTCCGAAGAGGGTGACCGTGCGCTTGAATTTGCCGGCGGTGAACTGCTCCCAGTCGATGTTGCGGTCTTGCAGCCAGCGGTGGAAGTTGGGGATCTGCGCGACCACGCCAATGGAGCCAATGAGGGCGAAGGGGCTGGCGACGATACGGTCGGCCGTGACGGCCATCATGTAGCCGCCACTCGCGGCGACGGTATCGATCAGTGCCGTGACCTGGATTTTGGCGGCGCGCAGGCGCAATAGCTGGGCCGAGGCGAGGCCGTAGGTGTTGACCATGCCGCCGCCGCTTTCTAAGCGGAGCAGGACGGTGTCGCCGGGTTTGGCGGCCTGAATAATGGCGGAGATTTCTTCACGCAGGGCGCTGACGGCCGAGGCGCGGAGGTCGCCCTTAAAATCGAGCAGATAAGCACAGCTTTCGGTAATAAGCGCTTTAGCCTTGTCTTTGTGGTCTTTTTTGAGCGTCTTTTGATGGACTTTCAGGGCCTTTTTGTCCAGCCGGTATTGCTGGACGTTTTCGCTGGATTGTTCTAATTGTTTACGCAGGTCGCTGACCTGCACCTGCCCTGATGTGGGGCTTTTGCGTTTGTTCATGGCAATCGCGGTGACGCCGCCCGCGACGATAAGCAAGGCGACCACGATAGTGGCGGTGTCGGCGAGGAAAAGCAGGTAGTGACTGAAGAAGGTTTCCATGGCGCAAAGATAGGCGGAAAGGCGATAGCTGTAAAGATTTCGGGTATGGTTGAAGCTTGGGGGGTGGGGGCGTTATCATTTCGCCTCTTGCCGAGGTGTTGCTTTTCATGATCCATGTGAAGTTTTTTGCCAGCGTGCGCGAGCGTATCGGGGTGGGGGAAATATTCTTGCCGGTGCCGAAGGGTGGCGTAACGGTGGCGGAGGTGTTGGCGCTGGCGGAAGGGGAGGCCGGGGTGGCTCTGCAAGACGCGCATCTGCTGGCAGCGGTGAATTTGCAGCATGCGTCTTTTGCTGGTGTGGTACATGATGGCGATGAGGTAGCATTTTTTCCGCCAGTAACAGGTGGTTAGTTGTGATCATTAAAGTACAGCAGGAAGATTTTGAGCCCATGGCGGAGATGGCGGCTTATCCAGTGGATGCCATTGCCGGGGCCGGCGGCTCGGTCACTTTTATCGGGACGGTGCGCGATTATAGTGAGGCGGCGGATATCCTCGCCATGGAGATCGAGCATTATCCGGGGATGACGGAGCGCGAACTGGAACGCATCAGTGCCGAGGCCGCCCGGCATTACGATATTCTCGATAGTCTGATTATTCATCGCTACGGCCATCTGGCACCCCAGGACAACATTGTGATGGTGGCGGTCTGGTCGCGGCACCGGGCGGCGGCCTTTGATGCCTGTCGTTTTTTGGTGGATGTCCTGAAAACCAGCGCGCCTTTCTGGAAAAAAGAGGTCACCCCTGCGGGCGTGCGCTGGGTGACCGATTGCCCCGGCTGCCGTGCCGGAAGCCGCGAGGGACACACCCATGTTCCCTATTCCCATACACACAGTTGAAGTGAGATTCTATGCCAAGTTTTGATGTGGTGTCTGAAGTGGATATGCAGGAAGTGGATAATGCCCTGCATACAACGGTTAAGGAAATAAATACCCGCTATGACTTTAAGGGCAGCAAGGCGTCGATGGAGCGCAAGGAGAAGGAGATCATCCTGGTCGCTGAGGATGAATACAAGCTGGGACAGATGATTGATTTGCTCTCGATGCGCATGGTGAAGCGCGGGGTGGATTTGAAGGCTCTGGATGTGGGCAAGGTGGCGTCCGCGGCGGGTGGGATGGAACGGCAGGTGCTGGGCCTGAAGGTCGGGCTGGAGACAGAGGTGTCCAAGCGCATGATCAAGTTCCTGAAAGACGGTAAGTTCAAGGCGCAGGGCAGTATTCAGGGAGACCAGTTGCGGGTGTCGGGCAAAAGCCGGGATGAGTTACAGGCGGCTATTGCCGCGCTGCGGGGGCACGATTTTGGTTTGCCAATACAATTCAACAATTTTCGGGACTAATCGCTAGTATGCACAGGGATAACATGCGCAAAACAAAGCGGGCGGCACGCGTTGCCGAGATGCCGGGCGTGGCGGCGGCTACTACTTTATGAGCACGAACTCAGCACGGCGCACGGCGCTCCATGATTGGCATGTCGCGCATGGCGCGCGCATGGTGGATTTTGCGGGTTGGGAGATGCCTCTGAATTACGGCTCGCAATTGGCGGAGCATGAGGCGGTGCGGCAGGCGGCGGGACTTTTCGATGTCTCACACATGCGGCCTCTGGACCTGAGTGGGCCGGATGTGCGGGAACTGCTGCGCTATGCCTTGGCCAACGATGTGGCGAAGCTGGATGCGGTGCCGGGTAAGGCGCTGTATAGCACGATGCTGCAAGGCAATGGCGGGATCATCGACGATCTGATTGTTTATCACCGTGGAGACGGTAGGTATCGGATTGTGCTGAATGCAGGGGGGGCAGAGGTGGATACGGCGCACCTGCAGGCCCTGGTGGATGCCAGGGGCTGGCGGGTGACCCTAGGCAAACGGCCGGATTTGGGGATTCTCGCGGTACAGGGTCCCACCGCGCGAGCGCTGGCGGCAGCGGTGTTGGGGATGCCCGCATTGGCGGAGTTGCCGGTCTTTCATGCGCTGGAGCAGAGCGGTTTCTTCGTCGGGCGTACGGGTTATACCGGCGAAGATGGTGTCGAAATTATCGCTGCGAATACTTTGTTGCCGGGCCTGGCGGATCGCCTGATCACTGCCGGGGTGCGACCGGCGGGATTGGCGGCACGGGATAGTCTGCGTCTGGAGGCGGGACTGGATCTTTACGGTCAGGATATGACGACGGCGGTTTCGCCTTATGCGAGTAATCTGGCCTGGACGGTGGATTTGCGGGCCGCAGAGCGGGATTTTCTGGGGCGGGCGGCGCTGGTGGCACAGTCGGCCACGGGGGGGGGCGCCAAATTGATCGGTCTGGCGATGCGCGAGGGCATTCCCCGTCATGGTTATGTGGTGGAAGATGCGGCGGGGCAGCCTTGTGGGGTGGTCACCAGCGGTATTTTCTCGCCCAGCCTGCAGTGCGGTATCGCGCTGGCCCGTGTCGATGCGGCCCTGGAGCCGGGGGCCGTATGCGCCGTGGTGGTGCGCGGGGTGCGGCGTCCGGCGCTGGTGGTAAAGCCGCCTTTCTGGCGGAAAGGCGTGGCGACTTTTTCTTTTCCTGAGGAGTATGCGGCATGAGCAAGATTCCGGAGACGTTGCGTTACAGCGACACCCATGAGTGGGTTGAAGACCTGGGGGGCGGACGCTACCGGGTGGGGATTACCGATCATGCCCAGGAATTGCTGGGGGATCTGGTGTATGTGGAAGTGCCTGAGGTCGGCAAGGCGATTCGTGGTGGCGAAGTCTGCGGTGTGCTGGAGTCGGTCAAGGCGGCGGCGGATTTGTATGCACCCGTCAATGGCACGGTGCTGGAGCGTAATGATGGGCTGGGGGATAACCCGCAGTGGCTCAATGAAGACCCCTATGGCCAGGGCTGGATGATGGTGGTCGAGGCCGACGCCGCAGCCTGTGCCGGACTCTTGGATGCGGTAGCTTATGGTAAATTAGCGGAGTCTTAAGTAAATGCCCTATATTCCCCACGATGGGTTGGAGACGGCGGCCATGTTGGCCGCCGTCGGCGTTGAGCGCCTCGACCAGCTTTTTGATGAAATCCCGCCCACTTTGCTAGTGCATGACATGGTCTTGCCCGAAGGGCTGTCGGAGATGGCCCTGCACCGCGAACTGGAAGGGCGGGCCATGAGCAATGCCCCGTTGCGCTGCTTTGCGGGGGGTGGGGCTTATGCCCACCACATCCCAGCCATCGTCTGGGAAATTGCCGGGCGCGGTGAGTTCTATTCCGCCTATACGCCGTATCAGCCGGAAGCCAGCCAGGGCACGCTGCAGGTTGTTTATGAATACCAGAGTTTCATCACGCGGCTGACCGGGTTGGAGGTGAGCAATGCCTCGCTCTACGACGGGGCCTCGGGGCTGGCGGAGGCCTGCCTGATGGCGTTGCGTATTCAGGGTGGCGACAAGTCCATTCTGGTGCCGGAGAACCTGTTGCCGGGTTGGCGGCGAGTTTTGGACAGTGTGCTCGGCTTGCAAAACATCCGTTTGGTGAGCGTGCCTTATGACCGAGCTACGGGCACCCTGATATTGCCTGCGGAGGCGGGGGATGCGGCGGCGCTGATCATTCCCCAAAGCAGCGCCCTGGGCCTGCTGGAGCCTGTGGATGCGCTGACCGACTGGGCCCATGGCCATGACCTGCTGGCTATTGCCGTGGTCAATCCACTGGCTTTGGCCCTGCTGAAGGCGCCGGGGGATTGGGGCACACAGGGCGCGGATATAGCGGTGGGCGAAGGGCAGCCGCTGGGAATTCCCTTGACCGGCGGTGGGCCGTACTTTGGTTTTCTCGCCTGCCGCAAGGCCCACGTGCGGCAGTTGCCTGGGCGACTGGTCGCCAAAACCGTGGACGGGCAGGGTCGTGAGGGTTTTTGTCTGACCTTGCAGGCGCGGGAGCAGCATATTCGCCGCGGTAAGGCGACGAGTAACATCTGCACCAATCAGGGCCTGATGGTGACGGCGGCGACCATCCACATGGCGACGCTGGGCGGGCGCGGGTTGCAGCAGACGGCGGTGCTCTGCCATGAACGGGCTGCTTTGTTGCGGGAACTGTTGACGGCGGTGCCGGGGGTGAGCCTGCCTTATGGCGGACCTTTCTTCCATGAGTTTGTGCTGCGTCTGCCACAGGCCGCCGTGGCGGTGCGGGATGCGCTGCTGGGCCATGGTCTGCTGGCGGGACTTCCGCTGGCAGACTGGGGGATGGGGGAGGCGGGCGATCTGCTGGTGTGCACTACGGAGCTGCTGGAAGAGGCCGATCTGCTGGCGTATCGCGATGCCCTGACCTCTGTGCTGGAGACCTTATGAGCGCTTCCATTTTCGATCATGATCACCATTTTCCGGGGGTGGAGTTGCCGTCCGATATTCCGGCGGAGCTACTGCGGAAGACTCCCCTGAATCTACCCAACCCGGCCGAACTGGAGGTGCTGCGCCACTACACTCGCCTGTCGCAGCAGAATTTTTCCATCGACACCCAGTTTTACCCGCTGGGCTCCTGCACCATGAAATATAATCCGCGGATTGCCCATACCATGGCCTCGCTGCCGGGCTTCGCGCGCCTGCATCCGGATACCCCGGCGCCAGCCATGCAAGGGCTGCTGCAAGTGCTTTGGGAGTTGCAGGAGTGGCTGGCGGCGGCGACCGGCATGGCGGCGGTGAGTCTGACCCCGGCGGCGGGCGCCCAGGGCGAATTGGCCGGTGTCGCCATGATCCGCGCCTACCATGCGGCGCGCGGAGACCACGGACGGCGGAAGATGCTGATTCCCACGGCGGCGCACGGCACCAATCCGGCCAGTGCCCAGATGGCGGGGTTTGCGGTGGTGGAAATCCCCAATCTGGCCGACGGCGATCTGGATATGGCTTTTTTGGATCAGCATCTGGGGCCGGATGTAGCAGGTATCATGCTGACCAATCCCTCCACCCTGGGGGTGTTTGAGCGACGGATAGCGGATATTGCCGCCCGCGTTCATGGGGCGGGGGGGCTGCTCTATTATGATGGCGCCAATCTGAACGCCATTCTCGGACGAGTGCAGCCGGGCCAGATGGGCTTTGATGTGATGCATCTGAATCTGCACAAGACCTTTGCCACACCCCATGGCGGCGGTGGGCCGGGGGCGGGTGCGGTGGCGGTGCAGGAACGCCTGCGGCCTTTCTTGCCTCTGCCCACGGTCGGGCGCGAAGGCGGGGGCGCGCTGCGCTGGGTGACCGAGCAGGAGTTGCCCCGGAGTATCGGCCGGTTCAGTGCCCATGGCGGCAATATCGGTGTGTTGCTGCGCGCCCATGCCTATCTCCGTCGTCTGGGTCGGGTGGGGGTAAGCCGGGTATCGGCTTATGCCGCGCTCAATGCCAACTACCTGCTCAAGGAATTGCAGCGGGTGGGTTATCAGGCGGCTTTTCCGGAGCGGCGAGCCAGCCACGAGTTCATCCTGAGCGTCAGCGATCTGCAGAAAGCGACGGGCATCCGGGCGCTGGATGTGGCCAAGCGCCTGCTGGATTTCGGGATTCACGCGCCGACCATTTACTTCCCGCAACTGGTGCCCGAGTGCTTGCTGATCGAGCCGACGGAAACGGAAAGCAAGGCGACCCTGGACCGCTTTGTGGCGGTCATGGCGCAGATTCGTCAGGAGGCGCTGGAGCAGCCGGAACTCTTGCGTGAAGCGCCCCACCATCTGCCGGTGGGGCGGCTGGATGAGGCGCTGGCGGCGCGGCGCCTGGATGTGGCGGCAGCACAATGACGGTATCTCCGGCGAATCTGCTGGATGCGCTCGGTGAGGTGTTGCTCGATAAAGAGCGGGCGCTGCGCCTGATTCTGTCCGGCTTTCTGGCCGGCGGGCATGTGCTGGTGGAAGATGTGCCGGGGGTAGGCAAGACGACCTTGTCACTGGGATTGGCGCGTCTGCTGGGTCTGGATTTCGCACGGGTGCAGATGACCGCCGATCTGCTGCCGGGGGATATTCTCGGGAGCAGCCTCTTCGATCCGCGCGAGCAACGCTTCGTCTTTCATCGCGGGCCTATTTTCCACGCAGTGGTACTGATGGATGAAATCAATCGGGCCTCGCCGCGCAGTCAGTCGGCCCTGCTGGAAGCCATGGCAGAGGGGCAGGTATCGGCGGATGGGCAGAGCTTTCCGCTGCCCAAGCCCTTTTTTGTGGTCGCCACCCAGAATCCACAGGAACATGCCGGGGTCTTTCCGCTGCCGGAGAGCCAACTGGATCGTTTTACACTGCGCCTGTCACTGGGGTATCCGAGCCACGAGGCGGAGCGGCGCTTGCTGGCGGGGGAAAACCGGCGGCCCGCCGATCTGATAGCACTGGCCGATGCTGCATTGCTGCGCCAATGGCAGGCAGCAGTTGCGGCGGTATTCCTGAGTCCGGAAATACAGGAAATGCTTTTGGTTCTGGCGCAACGCAGCCGTGAGGATGCACGGGTGCGGATTGGCTTGTCGCCACGAGGCCTGTTGGCGCTCAAGGCGAGCGCCCAGGCCTGGGCTTTTCTGGCGGGGCGGGATTTTGTGACGCCCGATGATCTGCGCGCCGTGACGGTACCGGTGCTGGGGCATCGTTTGCTGTCTGGCGCATCGCTGAGCGGCGATGCGCTGACGGCCCTGCTGATGCAGGATACCTGGGGTTTTGGTCCGTGAGTCGCAAACGGCGGGAGGTACGTCTTTCCCGTCCTGGTAAGGTCTTTGTCGGGCTGACCCTGGCCCTCGGTTCTGCTGCCGTGAACACCGGGAACAATGTCTTGTTTCTGCTGGTTTCCATGATGCTGGCCATTATGGTGCTCTCCGGCTTTGTCGCTCTTGGCAACTTGTGGCGGGTGCGCGCGGCGGTGCTGCCCGGCCAGGTTTTTACCGCGGGAGAGCCGGGTGATCTGCTCCTGCGCATTCACAATGCGCGCCCCTGGCCGTTGTGGCTGCTGGAACTGCGTCTGGGTGATGCACGACGCACCCTGACTCGGGTGGGCGCGCGCCAGGAAGCCTTGGTGGCTCTGACCTGGCACCCGCCCCTACGCGGTCAGCCGCCTTTACCCGCTTTGCAGATGGGTTCCGCTTTTCCTTTTGCTTTCGTCTGGCGTGGTATGCATCTGGCGGTGGAGCCAGCAGATCAGCCTTGGGTGGCCCCTGCCGCGAGTGGGCAATCCCTGCCACCAGCAGATTTGGGGCATCAGGAGGCGGAGGGAGGTCAGCCCGGCGGCAGCGGCGATCTGCTCTGGGTGCGGGAGCGTCGGCTCGGAGAAGGGCTGGGCGCTGTAGTCTGGCGCCGGGTGGACTGGTCTTTGGGCGTACAGGGGGAGCTGCGCCTGCCGACGCGTGAACGGGAGCAGGCAGGGCAGCGACGGATGTTGCTTGACTGGGAAAGCGCGGCGCTGCAACGCTGGCCGGTGGAGCAGCGTTTGCAAATGCTCCGTGCCGCGCTGGACACCGCGCTGGAGCAGGGCCGGGCGTGGCAATTGCGGATGCCCGCCGGGATGGTGACCGGCTGCGGACGCTCGGGCCTGGAACAAGCCTGGTTGTTACTGGCGCAACAACCACCCCTGCCGATACTCCGGGAGGCTGATCAGCGCGCGCCCCGGCCTTGGGGTCTGCGTACGGCCGGACAGTGGCTGCGGCGCTTGCCACTTCCGGGAGGGGTGGGCCGATGATGTCCGGGCTACGCCTCCCCACGCGGTGTGTGGGTTCCTTGCTGGCGGGATTGATGGGTGTCTTTATGCTCCTGGCGCTGGGTTCGGAGGCCGCCCTTTGGGCTACAGGGGTTTGGGTTGTGGCGACCGGTTTGGGGCTGTATGGGGCCTGGCAGGGGCGCTTGCCCTGGTTCAGTGCGGTGCAACGCTTGCTGTTGGTCCTGTTTCTGCTGGTGCTGGTGTTACTGCTGGCCGGATGGGGGAACTGGCTGGCGATGGCCAGTCAGGCGGTGCTGGTGCTACTGGCCATCAAGGCATTGGAAATGCGCAGCCAGCGCGACTTTTATCAGGTGGCGGCATTGGTGCTGCTGGGCATGGGGGTGGCCGCGTGGCTGCGCGTGGATATTCTGCTCGGCATTTTTTTGTTGGCGGCCTTATATCTGTCCCTGCTGGGATTGCTTTGGCAGCCCTTGGCCGATGCAGCGGTGGAGCGCACCACAGAAGGGCTGCGCTGGCGGGATTTCCGCTACATGCTGGTCTTCAGTCTGGTTTTTCTGCTGATGCTGTTGCCGGTGGCGGCCATTTTCTTTCTGATGTTGCCGCGCACGCCGACGCCGCTCTGGGCCTGGGCACCGCCACAGGGGGCGGCACATTCGGGTTTCAGCGCCGATTTGTCCCCAGACCGTATTACCCGCCTGGCCCTCGACTCCGCCACGGCTTTTCGGGCACAGATCAGTCCGCAGCCTGCTGATCCGGAGCATTTGTATTGGGTGGGGGCGATCCTCTGGCGCGATGAGGGCCGGAATTGGCTGCCGGATCCGCCGGCCGCCGGGGTGCGGGGTGCGGTATCTGCAGGCGTTGGCACCAGAACCACGGGCGTTCGACAGGAAATCGTTCTAAGCCCGGATAACAGTGATTATCTGTTTGCTTTAGCGACGCCCTATCGTCTGAATATCCCGGTCACCTACCGGCAGCAGGCGGATGGTGTCTTGCGTATGAACAAGGCCCCCGGCTTGCCCATGCGCTACATCGTCTGGTCTGCACCTGCCGCTCCGCGTGTGCTCTCTGCGGCGGAGCGCGCCGCGGCTTTGCAGGTGCCTGCTGACACCAGCCCGGAACTACGGGCGCTTGCGACCCGTTTTGCAGGTGGCAGCGATACGGTGGTGGTCCAGCGCCTGCTGCACTGGTTTCATGGGCCTTCTTTCCGGTACAGCCTGCAGGCGCCAGCGGGTTATCCCCATGGGCAAAGCATGGCAGATTTTTTGCTCCATACCCATACGGGTTTTTGCGAATACTATGCGGGGGGGCTCGCGTTGTTGCTCCGGATGGATGGTATCCCGGCACGGGTGGTGACGGGGTATCACGGTGGTGAATACAACCCGGTGGGCAACTACTGGATTGTGCGGCAGAGCATGGCCCATGCCTGGGTGCAGGCCTGGCTACCGAGACGAGGTTGGGTGCGGCTGGATGCGACGTCGGCACTGACGGTACCCGGCCAGAGGGGCAGCGATACCGGTACGGTAGCCCCCGCGGTGGTGCCTGGCGTGCAACAACTCTGGGATTGGTTGCAATGGCAGTGGATCAATATGGTTATCGACCTGACGCCGGCCAAACAGCGCGCCCTCTGGGCGTCGGCGGGTGCGCAAATCATGCAGATGGTGCCTTCCTCTACCGATACGCCGCACTGGCCGAAAGCGCCGGTTTGGCACCGCTACGCTGCGCTGGCTTACTGGTTGGTGGGGGTTGGTGTTTCGCTGTTGACGGCATGGATGCTGTGGCGCCGCTATCCAACGGGTAAGGATGCCGGGTATTGGCGCCAGCGCGCGGTGCGCGCCTTGCGTACAGTGGGACTAAAAGACGATCGACCGGGGATGGAGCGTTTATTCTGGCAGCGGTTGCCAGTGGATCAGCGGGAATCCGTGCGTGAAATCTATGTGGCCCAGCGTTACGGTCCGACACCGGATGCCGATGGTGATCGGCGTCTGTCTGCGGCCTTGGCCACTCTGCGGCAAGTGTTGCGAGAGGTTTCCTGATCCTCTGAAGCCGTTATGCGGTCTCGTGTTCCTGTTCGCCGGTCACGATCTGCCCGTGTTCCAGGCGGATGATCTGGTCGGCGAGGCGGGTAGTGCGCGGGCGGTGCGCCACGATGACGATGGTTTTCCGGCCATGGAGAGCGCTGAGGGTTTCCGCGATGCGTTCTTCACTTTCGCTGTCGAGGTTGCTGGTGGCTTCGTCAAGGACCAGCACGGGGCGATCCAGATAGAGCGCGCGGGCGATGGCGAGCCGCTGGCGCTGGCCGCCGGAAAGATTGCCGCCATTGCCTTTGATCATCGTTTCCAGCCCGCCTGTGGAGGTTAAAAATTCCCAGGCGTGCGCTTGCCGCGCGGCGGCCTCGGCGCGTTCGTGATCGGGTTGAGCATCGGCATAGGCGATATTGCTCAGAGCGGTCCCGGTGAACAGTACCGGCTCCTGAGCGACAAAGCTGAAACAGCCGCGATAATCGCCGGCGGGGAGATCGCGGATGGACCGTCCGGCTACTGTAATATCGCCGCCACTGGGCGGCAACAAGCCGAGCATCACCCGTACCAGACTGGTTTTGCCGCCGCCGCTGGGGCCAACGATGGCCGTCGTCGTGAGAGGGGGAAGCGTGATACAGAGGTCGCGTAAAATCACCTCGCTCCCCAATTGCAGCTTGAGATCGTGGCACTGCCAGGTGCCCCAGGGACGCGGCGTTGGGGAGCGCTGGCTGGCTTCTGCCGGTTGATCCAGCCAGGCGAAGAGCCGGTCCGCGGCAGAAAGGCCTTGTTGCAGTTGATTGTTGGCCGAGGAGAGCTGGCGCAGAGGCTCATAGATCATACCCAGCGCCGTCAGAAAGCTGAAAAAGGCCCCCGTCGTCATTCCGCCGTTCACCACCTGGCTGCCTCCCAGATAGATGATGACGGCGATGCCCAGCGCCGCAATCATTTCCATGATGGGAACCGTTGCCTTCTGGATGCGGGCAATCTGCATCATCAGGTCGAAGTAGTGACGCGCCTGAATGCCGAAGCGCTGCGCCTCAAAGCCCTCGCCACCCTGACTTTTGATCACCTCGGCACCGCGCAGACTTTGAGAAAATTGGTCCATGATCTGGCCCATCTGCTCTTGTTGGCGCTCGCCGCGCTGGCGCAGCTTCTGGCCGAAACGAATCAGGGGATAAAACGCGATGGGCAGGGTGATGAAGCTGATCAGCGCCAGCTTCCAGCTCATGTAAAACACTACCGCCATGAGCGCGATAATCTGGAAGGTGGAAAGGAAGAAACGCGCCAGCACCGAAAGGCCCTGCTGCAACAAGGTCAGGTCCAGACTCATCCGCGACAGGGTGCTGCCGTGGCTGTTGTCGATGAGGGTGCCCAGGGGCAGGCGCAGGGTATGGGCGAAAAGACGCTCGCGCAGACCGCGCAAAACGTCTTCTTCCACCCTGACGAGGGTGATAGCCTGTACGTAATCGGCGCCACCTTTGACGGCGTAGATCATTATGACGCCCAGGGGCAGCCAGATGAGCATGCTGGCGTTGCGGTCGATGAAGATCCGGTCGAGGACCGGTTTGATCATGTAGGCCACCCCACCGGTGGCCGCGCCAGAAATCACCATGAAGAGCATGGCGAGAAAGATGCGGCCCCGATACGCGCTGACCAGGCCGAGGAGCCGGCGAAAGCTGGGAGAACGCAACGCGGCGGGCGCGCCAGCGTCACTCACTCTTCGAGCAGGCCCCGTTTATCTTTTACTTCCAGCCAGGCGTCAGCATCTTCGGGCGCCGCCTTCTTTTGAATAATAGCCGGCCAGTTCTTGGCGAGGCGGGCGTTGATTTCCTCAAATTCTTCCTGACCTTCGGGCAGGTCGTCATCGCGGAAAATGGCACCTGCAGGGCATTCTGGCTCGCAGAGGGTGCAGTCGATGCACTCATCCGGGTCAATGACCAGAAAGTTAGGCCCCTCACGGAAACAGTCCACTGGGCAGACATCTACACAGTCTGTGTATTTGCACTTAATACAAGATTCAGTCACCACGTATGTCATGGGGGCCGGGCTCCTCACGTTTTAGTCAATGGGCTACGGCCGGAATCATCCGGCGGGCTGGGGGCCTATTCTAGCCTAAGGCGGGCGTGCTGCCCACAGGGGAGCTTGCAGGCATCCATGCCAATCAGGTACGTGGCGAAATCAGGAAAAGTTCGCTATAGTAAAAATCTGGACTTCATCCCGTCATCTCAACAAAGGAGAATTACCATGGCCGTATTAGTAGGCAAAGCTGCCCCCGATTTTGTGGCCCCCGCAGTCATGGCCGATAATAGCATCAATGAGAGGTTTCAGCTTTCTCAGCATATTAAAGGCAAATATGCGGTTCTGTTCTTTTACCCGCTCGACTTCACCTTTGTATGTCCGTCTGAAATTCTCGCCTTTAATCATCGCCTGAATGAGTTCAAGTCCCGCAATACTGAAGTCATCGCCTGTAGCGTGGACTCCCACTTCACCCACCTGGCCTGGAAGAACACGCCGGAAGAGAAGGGTGGCATCGGTCACATCCGGCTCCCCATGGTGGCGGATCTCTCCAAGAGCATCGCGCGCAATTATGACGTTCTGCTCAACGATGAAGTGGCGCTGCGCGGCTCCTTCCTGATCGACCGCGAAGGCGTGGTGCGTCACGAAGTGATCAACGATCTGCCCCTGGGTCGCAACATTGACGAAATGATCCGTATGGTGGATGCGCTGCAATTTTCTGAAGAGCACGGCGAAGTCTGCCCCGCACAGTGGGAGAAGGGTAAGGCGGGCATGAAGCCGACCAGTGAGGGCGTGGCCGACTTCCTGGCGCATCACGGCAAAGAACTCTGAGCACCGGTTGCCCTTGCGCCCACTGTAGGAACCTGCGTGGGTGAACAGGTAATATTGGCCTGGACGTCAATCCGGGCCATATTATGGCGACTTAGTGCAGACTACGTCCGGCACCCTCTGCCGCTTCTTCCATGACCACCTTCACCTCATCCGAAAAATCACCCTGAGCCACTTGCTGGCGTCCTTCCTGAAAGAAGAGTGCCGCGTCAGCCGGCAAATGATGGAGGAGTGCCGCAAAAGCGCTACGCATTTCCGCAGGGTCCTGGGCACGGGTCGCCGTGATGCCCCAGTTCAGCAGCAGAATACGCCAGGGTCGGTGCGGATCAGCGCCATCCAGATCGGTGGCATAGTCTGCGGATGCCGCTTCTTTCACCTTGCCCATTAGCCGGGCCAGGGAACGCAGCTCGTCAGGCTCACCGCGACTATTGGCCAGAATGGCCAGGCCGTTGACGATAGGCTCCAGCGTGTGGATGGCGCCGTGTTGATTACATACCCATGCGGCAATGCTGACGGTGATCATTTCCAGGGCGGTCTTCGCCTGACGCTCGCCCAGGCGGTCGGCCCAGGTAGCGAGATCCATCAGCAGGCCGATGGTCAGATCGCCGATGCGCTCCGGCTCGTCGGCGGGCAGTGAGGGGTCCCAGGCGGCAACCTCTGTTGCCAGCAGCGTGAAAAGCTGGCGCAGGGCGTCCACAATCATCGGCGGGGTGATCTGCTCTCCGGTGGCAATACCGCTCTCGGCAAAAGCACCAAGGATAGGTTTGGCGTATTGTTCAAAGCGCTGCTGTGCGCCTGAGATGTCCAGGATGAGAGCCACTGCTGCCTCCGATATGCCCGATGAAGTTGAGCGTGTTATGCTAGCACGGAATGGTGCCGGATTCCGCAGTTGGCGGTATCCTTTTTAATTCAGGAATTTTCTCATGTCGCACGCCAACCCCGTTTCTCCTGTTGATTTGCATATGCACTCCCTGGCCTCCGATGGCACCATGACGCCCACCGACCTGGTGCAGCGGGTACATGCAGCCGGGGTGCGCGTCATGGCGCTGACTGACCATGACAACACCGCGGGGCTTGAGGAGGCCAGGGTGCAGGCGACGACACTGGATATTCAACTGGTCCCCGGCGTTGAAGTCTCCAGCGAATGGAACACCCAGGGCATCCATATCGTTGGTCTTTTCATTGATCCGGCGAATAGCATCTTACAGGATGGTTTGAGTCGAATTATGGCCTTCCGCGACTGGCGTGCCTTGGAAATCGGACGTTTATTAGAAAATGCCGGCATTCCTGACGCAGAAGCCGGAGCGCGAGCGATGGCGGGCAGTCGTATGGTGGGGCGTAGCCACTTTTCGCGCTGGTTGGTGCGAGAGCAATACTGTGCAGACGCGAATGAGGTCTTTGGCAAGTATCTTGGGCGCGGTTGCAAGGCCTACGTGCCCAGCGACTGGATTCCCATGACCGAAGCGGTTGGCTGGATCAACGCGGCCGGTGGATCTGCCGTTCTGGCCCACCCCGGCCGCTACAAACTCAGTGGTAACAGGCTGCGTGCCTTGCTCACCGAGTTCCGGGATGCGGGGGGCATCGGCCTTGAGGTCTGCTCCGGCAGCCAGGCGGCCGGAGATCGCGAGCACCTGGGGCGTCTGGCACAGCAACTGGGCATGGTGGGTTCAGTCGGCTCCGACTTTCACGGCCCGGATGTTGGTCATGCGGCCATCGGCCATCTGCCGGCCTTGCCCGAAGGTGTCGAGCCGGTCTGGGATCGCGCCGGTATTCACATTCACTGACCGGTCAATCTTGTCGGTTTTTCTGATGGTTATGCGCATTTCCATCAGCACGGCACTATGGTAGCTTTGCACTCCATTGTGGATGCATATCAGAGGAAACAGGGTGCAAAAAAGCCAAGAGCCATCACACTACGCCAACTGGGGCATGTTCGTGTTGCTGCTGATTTACGCTGGCGCCGCATACACCCTCAGTCCATTCGCCGGTCCTCTACTGATGGGGGCGGTGCTGACGACGGTGGGTTGGCCCTGGCAGTTGCGCCTGGAGCGGGGTTTTCATCTCCCGCGCTGGCTGGGTTCGCTTATACACGCCCTGGCGTGGGTGGCGATCATCATTATTCCTGCGGTCATTATTGTCGATTCTGTGTTGCCCCAGGTAGCGCTGCTCATCTCCCGCTGGCAGTCAGGTGGTCCGCTTGTCGATGTACCGCCGGGAGTGATGCAGATTCCCTACGTCGGTCACTGGTTGCTCAGCCATTTGCATGGGCTGAATGGTGCCTATCTCTCCGCACTGCTCAGTGCGCATTCCGGCCTCATCACCGATTCCCTGGGTCAGCTCTGGATATTCACGTTGCATACGTTTTTTGCCGCGCTGACCGTGTTTGCGCTGGCTCTGCATGGTGAGCGTCTCACGGAAGCGTTGCACCTGGGGGCTACACAACTCTGGGGTCGTGATCGTGGCGATCGTTACTTGGCCGCCTGCCGGGATGCGGCGCGTTCGGTGCTGATCGGCCTCATTGGTGTGGGTGTGGTAGAGGGTATGTTTATCGGCATTGCTTACGCTGTTGCGGGCCTAAGCATGTGGCCCCTCTGGTTGGTGGCTACCGCACTGATATCACCGATTCCCTTTGGGGCCACGGCCGTAGTCGGCGCCGCCACCCTGTGGCTCGCTTTTACGGGGCATTGGATTGACGGTCTGCTCGTTCTCGCCTGGGGGCTTATCGTCATTACCGCAGCGGACCTGGTGGTACGCCCACTGCTCACTGGCTCGCAGACGCAGGCCCCCTTCTTTCTGGTGTTCTTCAGTATTCTTGGTGGCGCGGAAGCCTTCGGCTTGATCGGCCTGATTATCGGACCTATTCTGGTACTGCTGGCGCGCGGGGTATGGCGCGCCTGGGAGCGGCGCATTCGCTTACAGGAGTAAGCGCGCAGATCACTGCGGTTTACAGAATCGCCCAGGCTTTGAGTATTATCTTTGTAAAATCAGGAGAGTATCATGGACTACTCAATGTTGGATCAACAATACAATCAGTTGCAGCAGCAGACTCAGAACAACCTGCAGGCCTTACAACAGGTGGCTGGACGGGTGAATGCCATGGCACCGGATAATCTGACCGGACGCGAGATCAATATGGAATTGCGCAGCCTGGCCATGAACCTGCAGCAGCAACAGCAGAATGTGGGGATGATGCTGCAGCAGATGGCGCAGCATATCCAGCAGTTGGAAATGCAGATGCAGGGGATGGGGCAGGGGATGGGGCAGGGTGGTATGAACCCCAATATGGGACAGCAGCGTCCCTGGAATGCGCCCATGCAGGGGCAGCCGGGTATGGGCAGCGGTTTCCTGGGCAATGTCGTGACCGGTCTGGGTCTGGGTGTGGGTTTCGCGGTGGCGGACAATATCGTTGACGATATTTTCGACAGCTTCTAAGTCTATATGATAATCGCGCATTTTGACGGTTTCTTGCGGGTTGCGCTCAGTTCATGACGTTACCGTTGTCGGCGTATCTGGATCTGGAGCCGCGCGTTCTTGCCTGGGCTGCAGGACAGGGATGGCAGTTGCAGCGTACCGGCCCCTTGCGACGGGGTGAATGGCCGTTGCCGCGTCTGGAGTTTCTCCGCGAGGGCGTGTTGACGTCCGGCGAGTGGGACGCCGCACTTACGGCCTGTCCCCTGTTTATAGAGTTGGTCTCCGGCAAGCGGGAGGCACGGAGTCGGGAAGGTATCGGGGTAAAATTTTATCAGGCCCCGACCGAGTCCCTGGGTTTTGCGCAGATCGCCCATACGGGGCCAGCCGAGTTCGTAGCGGCGTGTCGCCGCTTGCCAGGTTGGGATCAGGTACCGGCATCTGACGAAATGGCGGCCTTTGCGCGAGTTGGTCTGCCTTGTGTGCCACCCTCCCAGCGTAATCCTGAAGTGTTCGCAATGTTGGCGGGGGTGCCGGGTGACTAAAGAATCCCTCTATGGTATCCACGCCGTCAGCGCCGCGCTGGATTCAGAAGAATTGCTGGAGCTCTGGGTGGCGATTGAGCGGCGGACCGATGACCGTGTTACGCCTTTACTGCAAAAAGCCACGGAACAGCACCTGCCAGTGCATGAATGGCGGAGCACGGCATTGGGTCGGAGGCTGAATACCGACAAGCATCAGGGCGTGGGTGGCTTGCTGCGCGCCTTTCCCGGGCAGGACTTCGAGACGATTCTGGCGCAATTGGATGGCCGTGGCTTCCTGCTGGTGCTGGATGGTGTTCTCGATCCGCACAACCTCGGTGCCTGTCTGCGCAGTGCGGAAGCGGCAGGGGTCGATGCGGTGATTCTGCCCAAGGATAATGCCTGCCCGGTCAATGCCACCGTGCGCAAGGCGTCTGCCGGATCGGCGTCCCGCGTTCCGGTCTGTACGGTGACCAATCTGTCGCGCACCCTGTCCGCTCTGCAAGAGGCGGGTTTCTGGCTGGTCGGGATGGCGGGGGAGGGTGTTCAGAGCCTTTATACGCTCGACCTGAATATACCGCTGGTGATGGTGATGGGGGGGGAGGAGAAAGGTTTGCGCCGCCTTACTCGCGAGCACTGCGATTACCTGGCGCATATTCCTATGATGGGATCTATCGAAAGTCTGAATGTATCCGTCGCTACCGGGATTTGTCTCTTTGAGACTGCCCGGCAGAGGCGGGGTCTGTCTCCCGCCCAGCAATCGGGCAGAAAAAATTCGCCAGAATCCGCCAGAGGGCCATAAACGCATGCTGGTAGATTCTCACTG
>JAKAVW010000021.1 GCA_021827445.1 Pseudomonadota bacterium | reverse complement strand
TTCCCAAGATAGTCAAAAACCACGGGGCTCCGTAAACATCGTAAATCCCAAGAGAATTAAATGTGGCAAACCAGAATGGGCCGAACTGATGTGCATAGTCAGTGTAAGGCTGTGCCTGTGGCAATACGGTACCAATGACAGAGGCTATTGCCAATAAAACAAGCAGGGACACCGCAAAGCGCATTGAGGTAAGAATAACAATGAATTCCGCCATTTTCTTCTGCATATATTACTCTCTATTGCCACTTAGGCTGATAGTTTTCAGAAATACTTAGAATCCCTACATACTGATTCATAACAAAACCAGGCATTCTAAGTGGCGATAACTTATTCTGGCACCAGACACTGAATGGTCCGACTCTCACAACCCAGCACCCTTGCGCCACTTATATTCCACAGCGGGTTTAATCCAGTTATATTTATTCGTCATTCTCACCCATCAATACCGGCGCTACCATATTATGGGCATTCTTCATATAAGCGTCAGGCGCTCGCGCTATCTTCGACAGCATCGCGGTAAGCCTCCCCGCACTGATCAAGCCACTGACCAATCCGAGATGCCCACCGCGCTGCTGATAAATGATGTCCGGGAGCTGATCAACGTTTATCTCACGTAAAAATCCGTTATTTAGTTCTATCTCTCTAATTGTTGCCATATCTCTCGTCGATGGCTTATCAAAAACATGAGTAGCATGTGGAAGCATTGCGTGGTTTTTATTATCCATATTATCACCAATAATGCGCTCTATATGCGATAATTCCATGGCTGGCGATTTGGCCTGTAGTAGATAAACAGCCTCTGACATGCTACTAGGCTCTATCATAGCGACGGGGACATAGCGAACTGTTAGCCGACCCTCATTGATGAGGCGCTTTTCAGAGCTATACATGACGTGGCAGTATGGACAATTGGTGTCGGTGAAGTCATATATTAGGGGACCGCCATGGCCTTGTTGGATGTATGTCAGATGGCTGCCCATCATACTCCAGAAGTGGGCCGCAGAGACTTCGGGTAGCCTGAGTATACCGGGTTTGGCTACTCCTGCAAGGACACCCGCCTTATTGGAATTAGCGGATGTCGTTGTCTTCTTTGTACACGCCGCGAGCAGGACCACCGCCATTAACATGAGCAACATTCGTATAACAAACGATGGCATAGCTCGGGCGTTCGGTGTCAATCAACCTCCCCTGATTCCATCGCCCCGGAAGGGAGCATACCTTTGATCACCGCTCCACGCCTTGGAGATCAATGGGTCTGCCCTGCGACAGGTCGGTCAGGTAACTAATAAGCGCCACCATCTTTGGGCCATCGTAGGATAGCGGCATCCCATGCAGGCCATTCGTTATGCAGGAGTTGATTTGCATCCCCAGTGTTATCACCCTCCCAGCGCGCTCATTATAGCGGGGAAAGCTGGCCGCAGCCCCGATAAGACTTGGAATCTTTTTGCCTGTTGGTAACATGCCTTCCACGCGTCCGCCACCGCGGTGGCACGTCATACAGCTCTCACCGTTAACCCCCAAGGAGGCTGCGGCGAATAACTGGCCCCCCTCATGAATAGCCGCTTGCATGGGCTTCTCAGCCGCCAAAGCCGGGGCTGTAAAAGTCAATGCGCACACAGCCATCGCTACCACAGTACATGATATTTTTCGCAACGACATGATATTACGCGGAGTCCCTGGCGTCTGCGCCAAGGCTGGGTAGCCCGCAGGCATTGCAAAATACCTGCCCTCCCCCGCACCTCCTTTTTTGTAGAGCTACCTTTCGGTCATACCTCTAAATCTCACAGGCATAAGTCTAGTCCTGTGCTTCACTAACATCCACTCCGCATGGTTGTTCATACCCCATCGCCTATTTGGCCAGTGCGGGTGAAATATCCCCTCTCCACCGAGAGGGGATAGGGGATGAAGCCACAAATAAGTTTTTATGCCGGTTTAGGTATAAATGCCAAGCAGTACCCATCAGGCACCACGGATCCAGCCACGACTTTGCAGCAGTGCGGTGCGATAAAATTTGCACAAACAGCACAATGGTCTTTACCGTTGGGATGTGGCCGATATTGCAGGGCAGCCTTCGGTGTGGTTCCTGGACACTTTCCAGCCGCATGGGCCGCGCCGATCGGATTTACTCCGGTCACGGCCCCGACCGCCACCACACCAGCCGTTATGGCAAGACCTTTCAAGACATCCCGGCGGCTCAGACTCTCCGGCGTAGTCTTCTCGGTTCCGTTCTCTTCTTTTTTACTCATGATATTACTCCTTTAGATTGACGATTTAACACTCTTGTTTCCTATAATCCGCAGATTTACACCGCGTCATAGACCTGAATGATGGCAATTTATTTCACGTCTTTCCAGTACTCCTTTTTGAGGAAATAAGCAAATATCGTAAACAGCACCAGCAGGCCGAGCACCCAAGGCCCATCGTCATCCCGTTGCACGACGGACGGATCGGACACAAACCTTAAAAAAGCGACAATGTCCGTCACTTGCTCCTTGAATTTTTGAGGAGACTCGTCACCCGCACGGAGCACCTTCCCATGCTCATTCACAATCCCACCGTACGGCGCCAGCACATCGGGCATCGCCACATTAGGAAATACATAATTATTCCAACCAGACGGACGCTGGGGATCACGGTAGAAGGAGAGCAAATAGGTATATACCCAATCCTGACTCTTATACCGAACCATTTGGCTCAAATCCGGCGGGGGAAGGCCAAACCATTTGTGCGCCATATTGATTGGCATCGCCGATACCATCGTTCCCTTAAATTCGGAACCAGTCGGCAACATGATATATTTATGCACATCGGCCTTAGACATGCCCAGATCTTGCGTCAGAAACTCGTAACGCATGAATTTGATGGAATGACAAGCCATACAATCGGTTGCGAACAGCTTTGCACCAGCAATAATGGTCTTTGCATTATAGGTGTAATGCGGCGTCAACATCTTGGGTCCGTTATCTGCAGCAAAGGCCCCTGATGCATTAGCAAGCAGCCCCAGGGTCATGCCTGCCCATACAACATACTTTTTCATAACTCCTCCTCTCTGCCCAATATCAGTGGGCACGGAAACGGACTCGCGCCGGTGGCGTACGGGTCGGCTCAAACTTGCTCACCAGTGGCAACAAAACGAAGAATGCCACATAAATCACCGCCCCCAACCGCTCCGGGAAAAAATATTTAGGCAGCGGAGGCTGCTCTCCAAGATAGGCAAGCACGAAGAAGTTGATAAAAAAGATAATGAGCATAATACGGGTAATCGGGCGGTAACGTGTCGATTTCACCGGATTTTTATCAAGCCATGGAAGCACGAATGGGAACAATACCGCCACCACCATCAATATGATGCCACCATTTTTATTCGGTATCGCCCGTAACATGGCGTAAAATGGCGATAAATACCATGGCGGGGTAACATCCGGCAGACTTTTCAACGGGTTCGCTGGCGTGGACATGGTTCGCTCCAGGAAAATATGATGAAATGTCGGCGCATAGAAAATAATTGCGGCGAAGATAGTCAGCCATACCCCGAATCCGAATAGATCCTTCACGGAATAGTAAGGATGAAAGGGAATACCATCCACCGGATGTCCGTCGGGTCCTTTGTTGGCCTTGATCTCAATGCCGTCGGGATTGTTGGAACCGACCTTGTGCAGATAAAGGATGTGAAATACGATCAGTCCGACAATGACCAGAAACACCACGGTCACATGCAATGCCGTGAATCGGCCCAACGTGTCACCACTCATTCCCGCGCCACCACGTACCAGGGTGGTTACCCAATGCCCGATGAATGGAATGGACTTGAATAATGAGGTGATCACCGTTCCGGCCCAATAGGACAGGTTTGAATAAGGCAGTATATATCCGAAAAATGCCTCCGCCATAAAAGCCAGATAGGTCGTATAGCCAATGATCCAGACGATCTCGCGCGGCGATCGGTAGGAGCCGTAAAGCATGCCCCGCGCCATGTGTATGTACAGCAGGATGAATATCAGGGACACGCCGTCGACATGCATATACTGCATAAGCCAACCATAATGCACGTCATACATGATTCCATATACGGAGTCGTATGCATCCCTGGCGGTTGGTATGTAGTGTGCCATAACCAAAAACCCTGACAGGAACTGCAGCACCACCATCAGCAATAGCAGGGACCCTGCGTAATAGAAGATGTTGAAATTTTTGGGCGCGTAGTATTCAGCCATGTGCTCCCGCCACATCTCCGGCAATGGCGAACGTTTGACAAACCACTCTTTGAAACTCATATCAGCCTCCTTTCTCGGCTACCACACTCAGCACAAATGCGCGAGCGGATACATTTTGGTTACCACGACGCTTTTCTTTTCCACATCGATGTCATATTCCGGAACCGCCATATTGTGAGGAGCGGGTGACCCTTTGATTACGCGTGCAGAAAGATCGTACATCGATCCATGGCAAGGGCAATGGAATCCGCCGAGCCACCACGGAGCGACGCTGGCTTTTTTGGGCCGGTAGTGCGGGATGCAACACAGGTGGTTGCATATTTTGATGCCGACATACCATTCCGGCACCCGTGACCTATACTTGTTTTTGCAATAGGGCGGCTGCTGCGGCACATTGCAGTTGGGATCCTTCAGTAGGCCCTTCTGCGCGGTCTCATCCAGTGTGGCCAGCATTTCTGGGGTTCTGTTTACCACAATAACGGGCTTCTCCTGCCACAGCGCCACCATTTGCATCCCTGGTTCGATCGGATTCAGATCAATGGTCGTGGTGGCTAAGGCAGCGGCGGCGGCTGTTGGATCCAGCGACTTGACCATTGGTACTACGATAGTGCCCGCCACCGCTGCACCAGATACCGTCACCAGCGCCGTGAGGAAGCGGCGACGCGTTACATTCGGAGCATGCTTGTTGTCTTGCGTTTCGTCTGACATGATATTGATTCCTATGTGCTATTTGATGGATTACATGGTAGAAGTTGCCAGATCCCTTTCAGTTCTGTCATCCAAATCGGGATTGATAAAATCTTGGGCATAAAACAACTCGCCGTTATGACCCAACACGTCACAATCCATTAATCTCATATAGATACTGGTAATTGCTTCAGGCGGCGTATATCGCTTCATCGGCATGCCGGGATGCGTCAGCAGGCGAAGTCCTGTTCTACAAGGCCCAGGATCTACGATATTCACCCGGATATTCGTGTTGGCATACTCTATCGCCCACATGCGCGCCATATGCAAAATAGCGGCCTTGCTCACCCCGTAGGCACCCCAATAGCCTTTGGGCTTTACGCCAGATTCATCCGTTGTGAAAATAATAGAGGCGTACGTAGCCTCTTTTAATAACGGAAGGCACTGTTGCGTTATGAGCAGTGGAGACTTTACGTTGACCTGAAATACATGATCCCACAGAACCTCTTCATAGATTTCCAGCGGCGTCAACATCCCGAGTTCCGCCGCATTGTGCACTATGCCATGCAGCTGTTTAAATTCGCTGGAAATGGCCGCGCCTATGGTTTTAAATGCATCGGCTGCCGGTTCGGCGAGATCCACCACAAGGATGGCTGGCTCCACGTACCCATAGTCGGTGATTTCATCGTAAACCCCCTCCAGATTACGCTTCGTCTTTCCCAACAAAATGACCGTAGCGCCCTGTCGGGCATATTCAATGGATACCGCCTTACCAATGCCGTCTCCCGCACCGGTGACAAGTATCGTTTTCCCTTCCAGAGCGCCGTCACCCTTCGGTTTGGTATAATCATTTTCAGTCATGAGGCTCACCGTGACCTTATATAGGCGGCCAGCGCGGTGATTTGCTTTTGGTTCAGCCTGGAAGCCACGTATTGCATAATGCCCTTATGCGTGGCAACCCGCTGTCCTGACTTGAAATAGGTCAGTTGGTTGATCACATAAGTGCGCTTTTGCCCCGCCAACATCGGGAAGAACGGGGGCAGACCGGCCAGCGTTACGCCATGGCAGGCCATGCACGCTGGCATGTGTGCCTTGGGCAACCCCCCGAAGTACAGTTTTTTGCCTTCGGCGACGAGTTTGGGATCATAAACATGTCCCGATGCGGGCTTCTGAGAAGAAAAGTATGCGGCGACCTGCTGTATCTGCGCGGACGTCACCGGGGCCACCATGCCCCACATAATGGATGATTGCGGATCCGCGCGGGTGTGCGTTTTGTAATGATCGAGTTGCCGCAGGATGTAGGGCTTCCATTGTCCTGCCAAATTGGGGAACATACCCCCATCTGCCGCCACGCCCTGCAGGCCATGGCAGGCCATGCAGGAGTTCTGCACCACCGTGGGAATACCGCTTGAAGTAACAGACGGAGTGGCAGCCGCCACGCTCATCACACTGGCGGTGGCCGCCGCAGGAGGAGCCGCCGAGGCCGTTTTAGCGATAGTGGATCCATAGGCTACTGACGTCATGGCCATTGCTATCGTTAGCACGGGAATAGCTGATAAAAACTGGTTTTTTTGTAGCATATGTGGCACCTTGGTTGATAAGGCTAGCAACCACCAAGCTCCTGTTGCAGACTCTCGATAGTTATAGGCCGGTTATAAACAAAACCCCATGTTGAATATACGCCAGTGTGACTACGTTATATAGACATTACCTGCCGACGCACCATTCAGACTTCTAGCGAATCCATACATCCGCTTTATCGATTGCAAGGAATTAATGCCATAATTCCCCTTAAGACCATGATTGCGAGCCCTATTCACTAAACGCGATAGAGTCGCAACCACCATTAAATCCCACCACACCTCAATGCAGACCGGACAGATAAGCCGCCACATCCCGCATTTGCCGGATCGTTAGCTTCTCTGCTATAGGCTGCATAATGGGATTCGCCCTGCTTCCAGCATGCATATATTCCAATTGCTGAACCAGATATTCATAACGCTGCCCCGCCAATCGTGGGAATGTCCCCATACCGGTCGCGTTCACGGTATGGCATGCCATACATGCTGGAATGCCCTTTGCAGCGATGCCTTGCAGAAATATTTGTTTGCCGGCAGACACCCCTGGACGCGGCGAGGACGCACTGTACATAGGCGACTGCGCCGCATAATACTTCGCAAGCGACTGTATTTCCTGCTGATCCAAGGCTTGAGCAACCGGCCACATATAAATCTGCGCATTTTGATCCGCACGCGTGTGCTTCTTGAACTGCTTAAGTTGCCATGCGAGATATTGCACCAACTGACCGTTAAGCCGAGGGACAATCGGATAGATGGTGTTCTCTCCGGTCTGCCCGTGGCAGACCATGCATGACTGTTGGACCGACTGGGGTACGCTCGCCAGCGTTGGACACGATGCGAGTAACGCAATGGCCACCACAGCACCACCAACAACAACGGTTTTGTTTTGTGCAGGAGATGCCCACTTTTTCAGGCTCATTATTGGTTTCATTGTGTACACCCTCCTAGTAAGAAATCCAGGCCAGTAGCTCTAGAGTATTATATGCGGAGGCACCATAATTGAGATTATTTGATGCTGCAGAAGCTACTCCATTGAACTTATTATAAATATTGTACCGCAGTGAAAAGCGCGTGTTCCACCAAGGGAGATAGGAAAGTTCTACCCATTCATTGCTTGTATCAGGCGATCCACTATACGTGTATGTGGTGCCGTAGAGACCGGGGTTGTTTGATCCCCACACAGCCCGGTATCCACCTTGGATGCCGTACCGATCATGATACCAGTAGGTTGCATTTAGGTTGAAAAAATTCAAGCTGCCGGCCTGAGATGTCGAGTTTGCGGACTGGGCGCCTGCTGGAAGAGTTTCACCTACTCCCCCAAAACGCTGTTGCTCGTGTACCCATGCAGCACGGACGGTGACGTTATTGTTATCGTTGATGTCAAGCCATTGAAGCTGTGTATCAAGGTCATAATCATCGAACGTATCAATGGGGCCACCGCTATAGTTATAGGCATTGCCGGTTGGTATTGTCTGCGGATTTCCATTCACATACACGATGGTATAACCGGGCTGTATCGACGCATCATATACGCTGGACCACATACCATAGGCCCCAATCTCCCAATTCCATTTGCCCCAATCATGCTGATAGGCCAGGCGGACGTAAGGCGCAGCCCCGGAAAGCCTACCGGCGGGTCCTGAGTTAAATGCCGCAAAACCACCAACCGGGTTAGTTTGGATTCCTTGACCATTCGTATAGACATCGGCATCCGCGTACAGCCAGTTTGCTTTGTTCGGTCCGAAAATATCCGCCCCATAAACACCAAGACCAGCCAATGGATACCCAGCTCCAGCGGAGCCTTCAATGAACGGCAGAGGTACGTGGCCCCAGGACGAATAATCAGAGCTAAAAAATGGCGCCTGCCAGTCTGGAACGGTACTCCACAGGTCCATGGCAGTAGGTGTATTATTGACGTCTACACCGGTGACCAGAAGATCATTGGCACCCATCTTCCATGGATGGGCCCACACGATGCTAGAGTCATCGAAACTAAACCCGCCCCCACCGGTGTTACTGCCTCCGCCGGAATACGTGAGATGCAAGAACGAACCAATATGTGGTGTTATTTCACCGGCATAAAATAAGCTAACCTGTTGTGGGAATTGAACGTTGTTATTCGGTGAAGCACCAAGATTCGTACCACCAAAAACTGCCTGTCCTCCCCCTACGTTAGTAGCAGAGGCCTGCAAAAAGATAGAAAACTGTGAAACCCTCGATATGAGCAAACCGACACTTTTCCCGAATTTTGCCTCAACTTTCTGCTGTTGCTGCAGATTTGTCGTTGTAAATCCAAGCAACTTGAACATACGGCCCATCGGGGTGAGCTGGGGGTAGGAGGTATGACAGGTTGCGCAAGACCATCCGGTCTGCCGAGCGAATGTCGGCAAAGCCAGCGCATCGACCGAGAATCCCGTCACCCCGACCATGAGCGTAGCGCATGTAGCCCAACGGACTTTATTCTTCCACTCCGACTTTATTTTCATGTTAGATCTCCTTTTTTAATATTTCTTCCATTCCTGGCGTGAAAACCTATTCCCGCCTTTGTTGCCACTTCGTTAAATCATCTCGCATGACGCATGTGTTATTGCGAAGCAGTGCAAAACACGAATGCTTTCATCTGCGCACCCCACGCTACCGGGGACCAGACCGCTCATACCGAGATGCAGCAAACTTTATGCCAAACAACCGCATGCGTTAGTGTTCAGTAACATCATGATTAACTGATACATTTTCACAAACAAATGGCTTTGTCGTCATCGGAAACTGCCGTTTCTGACATGACCGTCAAGTCATACTGCCATCGCTGACATACAATCCTCTGCGGTTGTCCATGTGGCTTCATATAGCAGCGTCGCAATAAGATCGCGAACACTTCTAATTTGTTGACCGAAGGGTAGCTGTCCGGCGCCTCGAAAAAATAGCCCATGCTGCACATCACCGCGTTGCGCAGCAGCTAACTGGGCCTCAATGCAGAACTGTCCGGAAGACGAATTGCCATCCTTGAACCCGCAATGTAGCAAACACTCCGTCTGACTTGGGCAAAGAGAACGGTCTTGGCTCGCACAAGCACGCAGTTTTTCCTCGCGTCCCAAGTAACGGCGCAGCCACGGGGTAAGCACCGCGCGCGCGGGCAGGCCCGCCGAACTCATAAATGTCACAAGGTCTTTAGGCGTCGCATCGGCCAGAACACGCTTAAAATTGATATGCGCATCGCCCTCGGTGGTTACAGCGAACGGGGTACCCAACTGAACCCCGCTCCCGCCGAGGGAAAATATCTCCCGCATTTTCTGAAGAGAAGAGATTCCTCCAGCGGCGACGAGCGGAATCTGGTCAGGTTTCAGACCCAATTCTTCAAACAGCTTGCGGATCGCGGGCAGGACATTGGCAAAATCGTACTTGGAATCTGAAACTTCCTCCAGCCTGGTGGCTCCCAAGTGCCCGCCCGCGAATTGGGGATTCTCGATAACAACGGCGTCTGGAAGACGTTTCTGGCGCATCCAACGGCGCAGGACCACCTGAACACCGCGAGCTTCAGAAAGAATCGGGATCAGTGCGACCTTGGGAAACTCCGCCGCCAGCGTAGGTAAATCCATAGGCAGACCCGCACCCACGATCACCGCGTTAACCCCACTCTTGATGGATTGAAGCACATGCTCTCGATAGCCGGAAATGGCATGCATGACATTAACGGCGATAAAGCCCTCTTTTCCTGCGATCCGGCGCGCTTCCCGGATCTCGCGATCTAGCGCGATCAGGTTTGCCTTGGCTGAGGCTGCAGGATCTCTCAGGCGCCGCAAGGGTCGCATCAGGTCCTCGTGCAAACGGCGTAGTTCTACACTTGCAATGGTTCCGACAGCCCCTTCCGCCGCCACGGCACCGGCTAAACTGTGTGCCGAAACACCAATACCCATACCTCCCTGTATCACTGGGAGCAGGGACCGTCCTTTGACCTTTAAGTATGGGAAATCCATGTCAACCACCTCGTTTGCGCCGCGCGAACACTAATAGTACTTCCGTATCTGTTTATATTTTGCTATGATCTATAGATAATGCTTTTTCAACAGAATGTCAACAAGGCGATTGAGCATCCCCATAGCGCGCAACAACTGACTGATAAGGAGAGGCGGGGAAGGGGCAATCTTACGCATGCCGCGCTATTCCTCCCCGGCGAAAGTGTCGGGCGGGGTTTCCCACAAAAACTAATGACGACAAAATTCATGCATCAAGGACGCGTGCTAAGGCATCCGCTTATCGCCACAACAACCATTTTTATGGATCCAGTGCTCACCGCCCTCTTCGTGGGCACAGCCAACTGGGTTCTGGCGAAGCATCAATCGGATCTCTATCAGATAGAGGGACGGCGCATAGTGGTTGAAGTGTCCGACCTCGGAAAATCCTTTCGCTTAACAATAAGGCGAGGGAGGATTGCTCTAGCCTTGGCTGGACCAGTCGATTTGCGCATTGCAGGAACCGCCAAGGATTTTTGCCGACTCGCACTACGCCTCGAAGATCCGGACACTCTCTTCTTCGCGCGCCGTCTGATACTGGAAGGAGAAACATCCATCGGACTCCATCTGAAGAATATTTTGGATTCGATAGACTTTGATTGGCTCACCCCGATCAACGGGCTACCGGCCCCATTTGGTCCCCGAATAAGGCAAACCATAGATCGCACCATCCGCAGAACGCATGCCGATAGGCGCTTGCATGACTTGCTGGATCGCGCCCTTCAGCCTTGAGTGCCCATATATAGCACCAAATAGATTTAATAGCTCCCATAAATACTTTCGGAAACAGCGTTGACAGATTAAAACTTCATCTATATAGAAGGGACATCATATGAATAACCGTAAACCGGAGTTGGTTTGCCCCGCAGGCGGACTACCTGCCTTGAAAGCCGCTGTTGATAACGGTGCGGATGCCGTATATATGGGCTTCCGTGACGATACTAACGCGCGCAATTTTCCTGGACTTAATTTTGGTCCGGATGAAGCCGCACGTGGCATCGAATATGCGCATCGCGCCGGGAAAAAAGTCCTGCTAGCCATCAACACCTATCCACAGACACACAATTGGTCTGTCTGGACCAGCGCAGTGGATCGCGCTGCGATGCTTGGAATGGATGCCGCGATCATGGCGGACCCTGGATTGCTGCGCTATGCTGCAAGCCATCATCCCAATCTGCGTTTGCATCTTTCCGTGCAAGCCTCTGCCACCACTTATCAGGCTCTGGAGTTCTACCACCAGCGATTTGGCATTCAGAGAGCCGTTCTACCAAGAGTTCTCTCCTTACCACAACTTTGGCATACCATAGCCAACAGCCCCGTAGAAATCGAAGTATTCGGTTATGGAAGTCTATGCGTCATGGTAGAAGGTCGTTGCGCCTTGTCATCCTACATTACGGGCCGGTCCCCCAATGTCAGCGGGGTTTGTTCACCAGCCGAGTCTGTCCGGTGGGAGGAGACCTCCCTGGGCCGCCAGTCTCGTCTAAATGGCGTATTGATTGATCGCCATGGCCTTAATGAGGCGACTGGTTATCCCACCTTGTGCAAGGGTCGCTACTATACCAACGCGCAGCCATATTACGCCATTGAGGAACCTACCAGCCTAAATGTCCTGGATATTTTACCAGATTTATTCCAGCATAATGTAGCCGCCATCAAGGTGGAAGGCCGCCAGCGAAGTCCGGCCTATGTCGCCGTCGTCGCGCGCGTCTTGCGCGCGGCCATAGATCTTTGCGCTTCAAATCCTGAGCGATATTCCGTAAAACCCCAATGGATATCTGCTCTGGATCGCCTTTCTGAAGGACAATCCCATACTCTCGGGGCATATCACAGACCTTGGCATTAGCTCCCGGCATTATGCAGGCGACTCATGGCGTGATTTAGCGAATCGATGGCTATAGATATTCGTTCAACAAGATAGCATCCTCAAAAGGAGTGCGGGAATGGGGCTTGCAACACAGGCCACGCTATCCCTCCCCGGCATAAATGCCAGGGCTTCCCGAACAAAAAATGAAGATTTCATTAGGCCCGATTCACTACTACTGGTCAAAGGAAACTATAGAGCAATTTTATCAGTCTGCAGCAACCTGGCCTGTAGACATTGTTTATCTAGGAGAGACCGTGTGCGCAAAACGACGCGCCCTGAGTAGAGCGGACTGGCTCAACATTGCGGCGCGACTCACTGACGCCGGCAAGGAGGTTGTGCTTTCCACGCTAGCGCTCCCGGAAGCCAACTCGGATCTTCTACAATTAGAGAAGATTTGTGCAAATGCTAATTACCTTGTCGAAGCCAATGATATGTCTGCAGTTCATTTACTGGCGGGGCGGTTTCCCTTTGTCGCAGGACCCCACATAAACTGTTATAACAACGAGACCTTGTCGCTCTTAGCCGAGCTTGGGGCAATTCGATGGGTGCCACCGGTGGAGCTACCCGCCACGACCATCGGCACGTTACAAAAAACGCGGCCGGCGGCCATGGAAACGGAAGTCTTCGCATATGGATATTTACCGCTATCGTTTTCGGCACGCTGCTTCACTGCCCGTGCGGATAATATCGGCAAGGATGAATGTGAACAACGCTGCATACGGGATCCAGAAGGGCGGCCATTGTTTACACAAGAGCATGAACGCCTGTTCACCATGAATGGCATCCAGCTTCAATCCGGGGTTCCATGCAATCTGCTGCACGAGACTGGGGCAATGTTGAATATGGATATAGACGTAGTGCGTATATCTCCACAACTCAAAGATACAGATACCGTTGTGAAAATATTTCAGGCAACTTTAGGTGGGGCATCTATTTCCGAGGATGCGCGGCGCTCGCCTGCTTGTAACGGCTATTGGCATGGCTTGCCAGGCATGGCATTCATGCAGGCGCACAACGACTGATGGGAAAAAGATTTATGAACAAGCTAACTTGGGGGGATAGTGGGCTTCGGAACGGCGCCGATAACATCGTCCTGGATTCGCAGCAAATTATCGTTACACGTACAGACCATGTGCCATTGCTGCGCTTTTACGAAAACACACAAACCGTGGCATTAGGTGCCTATGAGGACAAGAATTTTGCTGTGCGGACAGCATATTGTCAGACTAGATCCATCCCAATTATTCGGCGTATAACTGGCGGCGGTACATCGTATTTATATCCCAAACAAATTAGTTGGAGCTTAACGCTTCCAGCACAACGTTTAAGTATCGAACAATGGCTTGATATCATTTGTATGGCAGTTTGTCGTGGTCTATATAATAGCGGTTATGAAGATATTAATTTCAATAGCCCCAATGATATCTATGCGCATGGACAAAAACTGGGGAATGTCCATGTCGGTATGTTAGACAATATTCTAATCGCAAATGGCACGCTATACAGGTCATTGGACATAAATACGATGCTTCGCGCGCTACGTGTTCCAAAGGAAAAGTTAACACTAGCAGGCATACGTACGGCCACCTGTCACTTCACCACGCTGCCGAGCCTGAGCGATGCAGACTTGTTACAGCTCAAGGAGTCTTTAGCACAATCTATAGCTCTATCATGTAACTTACCAACGCTCATGCAAGTCTCATGGGTTAATAACACATCGCAAACATACGTATGTAATCACAACGATCTCACAGAAAATGCTCATGAAATCACCTATAGCAGCTTTACCATTACACCAGGCGGCATACTTCACGGACGCATACAGTTAGACGCCAATATCCGGATATCATCCTTGCACTTGACTGGCAATGTGTACATTCGGCCACACAACCTGTTTCGCAAAATTGAATCCGTACTGCGTGGGGCAGCAGAAGGCGAAATCATGCAACGAATGGATAATTTATTTTATGAGAATCAATGGGAATTGTATAGATTTACTCCACAACATATTATGGTATTACTCCGACGCCTTTTCGAACAACATAGAATAGCTGCCAAACTTTCCATAGCGCCATCGGCAGCGAGTTCCTTCATGATCCATGACCCTGACGGAACAATGGATGCCTTTGATATCGCAGCAAAGGCTGACACGGTGCTCGTTCCATACTGCGCCAAGCCCACTTGGTGCAAGTGGCGGCATAACGACGGCTGCTCCCAGTGCGGAAAATGCGATGTTGGTCAGGTATACCAAATAGCCAGACAGCAAGGATTACAAGTCACCACCGTAACCAATTTTGAACATTTAGAGATTACACTAAAGGCACTCAAGGAACGTGGCACCAAGTCCTACTTAGGAATGTGTTGTAATAATTTTTACATCAAACGAGAATATGCTTTTCGCTCAGCAAACATGCCCGCCTTGTTATTGGATATCGCTGGCGCCAATTGTTACGATCTCATGCAAGAACAGTCGGCATATTCAGGAGAGTTTAGTGCCGAATCATCCATAGACCTTGGTGTCGCGGAAAAGGTTATAAAACTTGCGCGCCGGGAACCCGTACAATAATGATATAGCCGAACAAATACGTAAACAACGAATTTCAACGCCGCCCTTCACTCAAAACGACGTAGAACCAGTTCGCTATCTAACCAAGATATTTGGTACATAGCCACGCAACCTATCAACCAGATCACCATCTATTGCGGTGTGGCTAGCAACCAACTCTAAATCTGCACATCCTGCCTTGTTAAAGCGTTGCAACACCCACCTTGATACACCAAGCATTTGCAACTCGCGAGCCATCATAACAAGATCTGCGCTACTTAAAATGGCATTATGTACCGTTGTTCTGAGCTCATGGGAAATATTGCTGGACAACATCCGCTCGAGAGATTCTTTTACCTTGCCACCGCTTCCGGGGACGCCGGTGACATCAGGATAACGCGCAAAAGGTGACTTGACATCGAACCCAACCCAATCCAAGAGTGGGAGTACCTTCGCAAAATTATGTGGATACAACCCCGACGTGTGCAGAACGACATTAAATCCCAATGCCTTTACTTGCTTAATCGCCAATAATAACGATTTGTGGACGGTTGGTTCGCCGCCACAAAATGCTACTGCATCCAGCAATCCCCGTCGCGTCGCCAGCCACTCCATAACCATAGGCCATGACACAATCGACGATCCCGGCCCCCCCCGCTGCAGGTTTGGATTATGGCAGTAACGACAGCGACACGGACAACCTTGGGTATATATTACGGCACACAAGTGTCCTGGGTAATCTACTGCACTAAACTGGGATACACCGGCAATAGATGGTAATAAAATTGACCGGTTATCGGATATAATATCCCTTCTATAGAGAACATTGGCGCCCATCTAATGCCCTGCTGGAGAGCGGTCCCCATCAAAGCTCTTGGTCTCGATGAAATGTTTACGTTCCAAATGCTCCCCCTGCTTACCGATATTAAACGACGAAGTCGGGCGATGATATCCCATAACTCTTGTCCAAACTTCACAGGGTTGCCTTTCGTCATCACTCAACTCAACTTCTATCATTCTTTCTTTGACTATCTCCGCGTACATAGTATTCTCCCTTAATGTATTATGCAGAACGCCGCCGCTTTTCTGCAATGCGCTCCTGATCACAGACGGGACAAAATGGATGCTCACCAGCCAGATATCCATGCACAGGACAGATGGAAAAAGTGGGGGTAACTGTAATGTATGGCAACCGGAATCGCTCCAGCGCGCGCCGCACCAGGCGCTTGCAGGTTTCTGAGCTAGAGAGGCGTTCACCCATATATAGGTGAAGAACGGTCCCTCCGGTGTATTTGGCTTGCAAAGCCTCCTGCCGTTCCAACGCCTCAAACGGATCGTCCGTAAATCCAACCGGGAGTTGCGAAGAGTTCGTGTAGTAGGGTTTGTCCACGGTCCCGGCCTGTAAAATACCGGAAAATCGCTTGCGGTCTTCTTTGGCGAAACGATAGGTCGTGCCCTCCGCAGGAGTGGCCTCCAGATTATACATATGGCCGGTTTCCTCCTGAAAGGTGACCATATGAGTCCTGATATAATCTAAAAACTCCAAGGCGAATTCGTAACCCCAAGGCGTTGTGATATTCTCCCGATCATCCGTGAAGTTGCGGATCATTTCGTTAACCCCATTAATCCCAATGGTGGAGAAATGATTGCGAAGTGTACCCAAATAACGTTTTGAATAGGGAAACAACCCCGTGTCCATGTGGCGCTGGATGATCTTACGCTTGATCTCCAGGCTGCTTTTCGCCAATTCCAGCAGTTCATCGGTGCGTTGGTATAGGCCATTGCGGTCGTTTTTATGGAGATAACCCAGCCTGGCACAATTAATGGTCACCACACCAATGGAACCCGTCTGCTCTGCTGAACCGAAAAGGCCATTACCACGCTTGAGCAACTCGCGCAGGTCGAGCTGGAGCCGACAACACATAGAGCGCACCATATTAGGCTGGAGTTCAGAATTGATGAAATTCTGGAAGTAGGGCAGACCGTATTTTGCCGTCATCGCAAACAGTCTTTCGGCGTTTTCGGACTCCCACGGAAAATCCGGGGTTATGTTATAGGTTGGAATGGGGAAGGTGAAGACGCGGCCCTTGGCATCCCCCTCGCTCATCACCTCGATGTAAGCACGATTGATTAAATCCATTTCCGCCTGCAGATCCCCATAGTGGAATGGCATCTCCTTTCCACCGATGACCGGGACCTGCTCCCGAAGATCTTCAGGGCAGACCCAATCGAACGTGACATTTGTGAACGGCGTCTGGCTGCCCCAGCGGGAAGGCACATTCAGATTATAAATAAACTCCTGAATATTCTGACGTACCTCGTCAAAGGAAAGCCCATCCTTGTGGACAAACGGTGCCAGATAGGTGTCAAAAGAGCTAAAAGCCTGCGCGCCAGCCCATTCGTTCTGCAAGGTGCCCAGAAAGTTTACCATTTGCCCCACAGCACTGGACAAGTGGCGGGGAGGTGCCGCTTCCACCTTCCCTGGCACGCCGTTAAAACCCTCTTGCAACAAGGTTCGCAGAGACCATCCAGCACAATAACCTGCCAGCATATCGAGATCATGGATATGAATATCCGCCTCACGGTGAGCGGCACCGATTTCATCCGGATAGACATGACTCAACCAGTAATTGGCGGTTACCTTCCCCGCGACGTTCAGAATCAGGCCACCCAACGAATAACCTTGATTGGCATTCGCATTGATTCGCCAATCCTCCCGATCCAGGTACTCATTTACCGAGGTAACGGCATCCACCACGGTCTGACGATCCCTGCGCAAGCGTTGATGCTGTTCACGGTAAGCGATATAGGCGCGGGCGGTACGATAGAAGCCTTCATCCATCAATGTTAATTCGACATGATCTTGAATCTGTTCAATCGTGGGGTCACGGTCGATGACGAGGGGCCGTAACGTGTTCAAAATCACTTCCGTAATTCGCCCAGCGACACTGGCATCAAATTCATCAGCCGCACGTCCCGCCCGGGTGATGGCTGAGCAAATTCGCTCTGGATCGAAAGCTGCCCTGGTACCGTTTCGCTTAATGACAAATGGCCAAACAGGTCGACTCGAATGACTGGCGAACAAAGGTGCTTTCATTAGCTTGCGCGGGGACCCCGTCTTCTAAGACGGAGGGGATAGCGCGGCGGCAGCATGCCGCCCCATTTCCGCTTCTCCTGATTGCCAGGCTATCTTAAAGAGTTATTTCATTACCTACTATAAACCGGCTCTGCGAGGGCTGCGGTAAGCCAGCCTGTAGCGCCTTGGAGTATTCCTGCATGTGGCGAAAACTCCATCCTGCAAGGACGGTATACACCTGAACGCCGAAAATAACAATATGTTGATATCTTTTTGTATAATTTACCAGGTGTAGTGGCTTTGTCAATGCCGTTGAGGCGTTGTTGTCCCTCGCATTATCAGGACCCGCCACCGTCGCAGATCACCGCTCCTAGCCACTCTGGCACCGTGAAGGAGGATTCACAACGTCGCCTGATTCAAAGGTCTCGCAGCCCACTGCCCGCCTGGCCAAGGTTTTTATGTGGCAAGCAACCTGTGGATAACTTTGTGGATACTTTGCTGGTCGCCGTGGTTTGGTTGTGGCAATGCAGCACCCACCCCGATCGGAAACATTGTGTAACAATAAATTGTTATTTATTACAATGTATTACATAAACTACTGAAACATGATTCAGAATAAGTCCATGTAACTGCCGTCTAACCTCTTTGTGGAAAACTTTATCAGGCCAGACACCCTCTTGGCCGCCATCGCTGCGAAGATTCGTCCATGTTTGAGCCCATCTTGCGTGTTTTCCCTACCACACCCCTACCACCCGATCATAGACGGCTTTGGGTATATACCGGCAGCCAAGGTGCCGTGCATCGCTATCTGCCAGGGCAGAACGAGCCATGGCCGGCCGCACTTTTGCCACCGCCTTGTTCGCCGACATCAGCCACTGCGTCGGGTAGTGTATACTGCATGGCCCCGCCAAAAATCCGTATCATTCAATGAAAAATATTTTGTTATATTCTAATCTTGCCTGCTCTATAAAAAC
>JAKAVW010000364.1 GCA_021827445.1 Pseudomonadota bacterium | reverse complement strand
GTTCAAACCCCGCTTGCGCAAATGTCGCTTGCTTCTCACGCATGGCCTTCTCCATCAGAAAATAAATTGATGTACGCTATGACCACGCGAATAAATCAGAGTTTCCTTAGGGCTACCGCAGGCTCCTCACCTCCGGTTTCGCCCTTCCCTGGTTCGTCAACTGCACGGTGACGAAGTTGCGGTACGTGCATTTGTTTCCGGCCTGCGCTGCTTTCCCCTGGCGGAATCCCTGGGTGGTGTGGAAAGCCTCGTAGCCCATCCCGCCACCATGACCCATGCATCAATGGATCCGGACGCCCGTCGCCGCGCCGGTATTGACGATAGCCTGTTGCGACTATCCGCGGGAATCGAATCCGCTCGCGACCTGAAGGTGGATGTGCATGCAGCGCTGGACTGCGCTCTGCAAACCAAAGACTGCAAAAATATTGCACGAGTTCAGAAAGAATAATTCCGGAGATGCGTAATCAGTAAAAATCGCGTGTAGTTCTCCGGATTGTCCTCCAAACTCGTGCGCAGAATCCTTCCACCGTAGAGGTCAACACAGCGAGTGTTCGCAATGGCCGCAACGCCGAGGTGTTTTCTGGTGGCCATTAGCTGGACAGCTCCGGCAGAATCGTATACTGATACGGCTTCGATACGGGGATGACAGGCAAAAAAAGTTTTGCACTGCCGCAGCGCCATTGGATGCGACCACACCTTGCGTATCTCTTCAATCGTATCAGCAGATCCGGCAATCAGCGCATACGTGATGCGTAGCTGGATCGTATCAACAATTACGAGTTCGTGCTTGTGTGCGGCCATCAAATCAACACAGATCTGCACCGGGCCGGCCAGGGTATTTTCGATGGGCACAATTCCCCAATAAGTTTGGCCCGTCACAACCCGATCAAACAACGATGCAAAGCTCGCGCACGGGAGAAGCGCCGCCTGCTGACCACCGAAGTACCACGCGGCCTCCTCGCTGAATGCGCCGGGAGCTCCTTGATATGCAATCAAACCCGGATACATACAGGCTTTGCCTCCAGATTACGTGTCGTGGTCATGATAGCGCGGAATATTGGCACGAGTCCTTCGCCCGACAGCGGACCGTGCGCCATGGCCATCACCCGCCGCAAGACTTCCTCCTCGCGCTCAGGACACCATACGGGTAGGCCTGCGGTTCTTTTGCTTTTCCCGATGCACCGCGCCAGCCGAGCACGCTCGTTCAGCAGCTGCACCAACGCTTCATCAAGGCGGTCGATTCGCTGACGATACCCCTGTATGCGCTCGCCGGTTTCGGTGAGGACGCCTGTGGTGGGTTCCGCTGTAAGGGTGCGTGACTGCAGAGGAACATAGCAGGCCAATTCGTGCATCAAGGTCACGAATTGGGCTACATTCAATGACTGGTTGCCGTCTGAGAGTGCACGTTCCGGCGCTGGGTGCACTTCGATCAGAATACCATCGGCGCCCACTGCCACCGCCGCCTTTGCCAAGGGTGCGACCAGCGCGCGTCGGCCAGAACCATGGCTCGGATCGACGATGACTGGCAGGTGGGTCCATTCCTTGAGAACCGCGACAGCACCGAGATCCAGGGTGTTGCGCGTGGCGGTCTCGAAGGTACGGATGCCGCGCTCGCACAGGATCACCTCAGGATTGCCGGCATGCACGATGTATTCCGCCGCCAGCAGGAACTCCTCAATGGTTCCGGCGAGGCCGCGTTTGAGCAATACCGGCTTGCCGGCCTTACCAAGCGCTTTCAGGAGCGCGAAATTTTGCATGTTGCGCGCGCCCACCTGCAGTAGGCCTGCATGGTGCGCCACGAGTGGCACATCCTCCGGACTCATCACCTCCGTAACCACGGGCAAACCCGCTTCACGTCCTGCATCCGCAAGCAGCTGCAAGCCAAGCTCTCCGAGCCCTTGAAATGAATACGGTGAGGTACGGGGCTTGAAGGCTCCTCCCCGCAGCAGGTGCGCACCCGCTTGCGCCACTGCCTTGGCAGTTGTCCGTATCTGTTCGTCGCTCTCGACGGCACAGGGACCTGCGATCACCACGAACCCGCGTCCACCCAACTCCACTGAACCGACGCGCACACGCATGCCTTGCGGGCAAGCCGAACGCGCAACCTGTCGGTATGGCGAGGATTGTCCCGTTGTGGCGGTAGCTTCGATAACCTCTGCAGACATTTGGTTGCCTCCGTATGTATCAGAGGAACCGAGGTAAAACGACAAGGCCCGCTTCCCTCAGTTCGGGAAAGCGGGCCTTGTACGATTTAAGAATGCAATTTTTTTGTGCCTAAAACCTATACGACCCCTTTCCCATGCCGGGGAAAAAGTAAAAATAGTTGAACGTAAAAGCGAAACGCTGCCGCATATGTTTAGTCAGTATACCTACGCTTTAGTAACACGTCAAATCGCAGCATTATCCAACGGGGTTGGAGTCTGAACGGGCGGCCGGGATCGATCATGATGCGAGGCATGGTGATCGATATGAACGACGAACAATTGCGTACCCTGGCCGATTTGCAGGGCTTTCTGAACGGGACCGTGGCGATGGATTTCGCGGTGGCGGCCGGGGAGCGGTATGGGTTCATCGCCCGCACCGTGCGGCGATTCGGTTATGGGCGCCTGAAGCGCGGCGAGAAGGCCGTGGTGCTGCGCTTCCTGGAACGGGTCAGCGGCTATTCGCGCCCACAGCTCACCCGGCTGGTCAAACGGGGCTGTGAGCGCCCCAAGCTGGCCAAGCGCTACCGAGGCTCCCGGACCAGCTTTGCGCGCACCGACACGGACGCCGATGTGCTGGTGCTCGCCCATACCGATACCCTGCACGGCACGCTGTCCGGTTTGGCCACCAAGAAGCTCATGAAGCGCGCCTACGGTGTCTTCGGCGATGCTCGCTACGAGCGCCTGGCGACGATCTCGGTGGCACATCTCTACAACCTGCGGAGCCGCGCCGGCTACCAACGCCAGCGCCGGGTCTGGACCAAGACCCGCCCCACGACCGTCCCGATCGGCGAGCGTCGCGCGCCAAGCCCCAACAACCGGCCCGGCTATTTGCGCGTGGACAGCGTCCATCAGGGCGATCAGGACGGCCTCAAAGGGGTCTACCACATCAACGCCGTCGACCGTGTCACCCAGTACGAAGGTGTGGCCACCTGCGAGCGCATCAGCGAAGCTTATCTGATGCCCGTGCTCGAAGAATTGCTGCTGAGCTTTCCCTTCACCCTCCTGGGTTTTCACTCGGACAACGTACTACCTGCGGAGTCAAATCAGTATCCCGACCCGAGCGTCTCTGTGCACCTTGCCGATCAGCATGGCGCATGCGTTTGCGCATCTAACCATCAATGCACCCCGCGGCTTCCACGCTGAA
>JAKAVW010000363.1 GCA_021827445.1 Pseudomonadota bacterium | reverse complement strand
CGCCGATTGGGCCGCAGGGCGTGGAGCATCAATAGAGGTCCCCATCGTCTAGAGGCCTAGGACATCGCCCTTTCACGGCGGTAACAGGGGTTCGAATCCCCTTGGGGACGCCAATAAAATCAACGACTTACAGAAAGCGCTCCCAGAAATAACCCCCATTTGGTAACCTGATGGTAACTTCAGATACCAAAACGGGAGGGCTGTCATGGCATGCTTTCAAAAGCGGTCAGGGTCCTGGCGCGCCATCATCAAACGCAAGGGCTACCCCACCCAGACCCGCACCTTTGACCTGAAAGGCCAAGCGGAAACCTGGGCCAAGCAGATAGAAAATGAAATGGATCGCGGCGTCTTTGTCTCGCGGGTCGAGGCGGAGTCCACAACGCTTGCCGAACTCCTCGACCGGTATGAGAACGAGATCACCCCACAAAAGCGTGGGGCCGCAATGGAGCGGTCCCATCTAAAAGTGATCGGCCAAGACCCTATCGCCCGCTGCTTTGTCGCGCGGATCACCGGCAGGGAGTTGACGGCTTACAAGAATCGGCGCCTTGCAGTCGTGGCCGGGTCCACTCTGAACCGCGAATTGAATGTCCTCTCCCACGTCTTCACGGTCGCCGCGCAGGAATGGCACATCCACCTGCCGTGGGGCAACCCGGTACGATTGCTGAGCCGCCCGCGCGTGAACGACAAAAGAGATCGCCGCTTGGTCGGCGACGAACTGCCGCGCCTCCTGACCGCCGCGCAGGCCTATGGTGGCTCGGCCCCCCAGACGGCGGGCCATATCGGCCCGATCATCATCTGGGCGATCGAGACCGCCATGCGCCGCGGGGAGATTGCCGCCATGCGCTGGGAACACCTGGACCGCAAGGCCCGGGTCCTGTTGATCCCGGAAACGAAGAACGGGACACCTCGGCGGGTGCCGCTCTCCACGGCGGCACTGGTGGTCCTGGATGGGCTACCCAGGCGCATCGATGGGCGGGTGTTTGCAATGCACACAGGGTCGATCAGCCGCGCTTTTGCTGAGGCCTGCAAGGCCGCCGGTATCGAGGGCCTGACCTTCCATGATCTGCGGCATGAGGCGACCTCCAGGCTCTTTGAGAAGGGGTTGAACCCCATGCAGGTGGCGGCCATCACGGGGCATAAGACCTTGCAGATGCTCAAGCGGTATACGCATCTGCGGGCCGAGGATTTGGTGGGGATGCTTGGGTAGGTCCCTCGGCACATCTCAGCACGGCACATCTCAGCACTTGATGCCATCCGACCTTTGGGGCAATATGCCGGGACAAGCCTATAAGTTTATGAAGTAATACAAAAAAATAAATAAGGGGGTGTTATGAGTCAAGATGAAGAGACGAGTGCGTCTACTGGCACTGATGGTACCGATGATCTAGCGTCCATAAGGAGGGCACAAAGCGTAGGGGCCCTACCCGGAACCGGCAGCATACGCGCGCTGCACTCCCCCCCCCCTCCTGTATGGCATCCGATCCTTTTAGAACATCCCCATCACCTGACGGATGTCAGCAGCTGGCATGGTCACATCCCGTTTGCCTTTTGGTGTGTTGCAACCTTACGTCCCCGCGTCTTCGTCGAACTCGGCACCCATAAGGGCGACTCCTACGCTGCCTTTTGTCAGGCCATCGATCACCTCTCGCTCGACACCGCGTGCTTTGCCGTAGACACCTGGCGGGGCGATGATCATGCGGGTCTTTATGACGACAGCGTGTATGCCGCCCTGGCGCGTTACCACGACGCACGCTACCGGCGCTTCTCGCAGCTCCTCCGCACCACTTTCGATGAAGCCGCGGCCTACTTCCCTGATCAAAAAATCGATCTTCTCCATATAGACGGCCTGCACACCTATGAGGCCGTACGTCACGATTTCGAGACATGGTTGCCGAAGTTAAGTGACCGAGCCGTGGTGCTCTTCCATGACATCAACGTGCGGGAGAACGGCTTCGGGGTATGGCGTTTCTGGGAGGAGGTATCCCAGCGGTACCCTCATTTCTCCTTCACCCACAGCCACGGCCTCGGTGTCTTGGCTGTTGGTCCGTACGTGCCCGATAGTTTTGGGACCCTTTATGAGAAGGACGCCCAGAGCTCGTCGCCCGCGGCGTCGTCGACGCTGAAGCACTTATCGGAGAGAAGGCACTTGACCCGCGCAAAGCGGACCACAATGTCGATGAACCTGAAGGCTGCCTCATGGCGGATTGGAGATTATCTGGATGACTAAAAGGTTGATCATTGTGCTGGGCATGCACCGGAGTGGCACAAGTGCAATAACCAGGGGATTGGAGGTTCTGGGTGCATCCCTGGGTGAAAAATTGATGCCGCCTGCGGCGGATAATAAAAAAGGGTATTTTGAAGATACAGAACTAAATTCTTTAAATATAGATTTACTGAAATCCGTTGACAATGAATGGTTCGGTTTGACGCCGATTAGCGCAACCGATGTTGACAACCTGCGTTCGCAAGGTCACATGCTGCGCGCGGTTGATCTGATGAGAGAAAAGATAAACTCTACAAATGTCTTTGCTTTCAAAGACCCGCGAGTGGCAAAACTGCTACCATTCTGGAATGCAGTAACTGATCACCTCCATTTAGACGTGAGCTATGTTATAGCTTTGCGCAATCCTCTAAGTGTAGTGCAATCACTATCTAAAAGGGACGGTTTTATTCCTGAACGGAGCTATTTTTTATGGTTGGGTCACCTTCTAGAGAGCTTGCGTGGCAGTACAGGTAAGCCTCGGATTGTGGTGGACTATGACCGCCTTATACTGTCTCCAGACATTGAATTGTCCCGCATTGCCGGCGCCTTCCGCCTGAACGTGAATGCTAAAGATCTCGGCGAGTATAAAAACAAATTCCTTGATACAGATCTCCGCCATACGGCTTATAGCCCAAATGATCTGTTGCTGGATGCCGCATGCCCGCCCATTGTACGCGAGGTTTTTAATAAGTTATTAAGCGTCGCTTCAGACCAAATCAATCTTGATGATCCGACCTTGTTGAGTGAACTCTCCGGATGGACTATCGAATTTGATAGACTGAAATCAGCTTTGCGTTTGGCCGATCAGCAGTATAAACAGATTGCCAGCCTGAATCAGGCGGTGACCGAACGGGATGGGCAGATTGCCAGCCTGAATCAGGCGGTGACCGAACGGGATGGGCAGATTGCCAGCCTGAATCAGGCGGTGACCGAACGGGATGGGCAGATTGCCAGCCTGAATCAGGCGGTGACCGAACGGGATGGGCAGATTGCCAGCCTGAATCAGGCGGTGACCGAACGGGATGGGCAGATTGCCAGCCTGAATCAGGCGGTGACCGAACGGGATGGGCAGATTGCCAGCCTGAATCAGGCGGTGACCGAACGGGATGGGC
>JAKAVW010000362.1 GCA_021827445.1 Pseudomonadota bacterium | reverse complement strand
GCAAACGCGTGCGCTTTCCCACCGCCCCCCATGCCGACGCCATCCCGGTGTCCGGGACGGACCCGCGCCTGACTTTGTATTTCCATCCGGTATGTACCAAGGTCTGCGCCATTGGCGATGCCGACGTCTCGGATCTGCTGACCTTCCCCATCCGTCGCGTGACACCATTCATCCCCCGCGCCGTAACTTTGGATTACCGGAAGGATGCATGGGTAGGAGATTTTTATTATCCCCAAGAACTACGGTGAAGGCGCACCCGCGGATTCACCCCGGTGGGCTGGCATAATGCCGCTTCCGGCGGGTGCAACGATGGGATGAAGGGATATAAGCCAAATTTTCTGCTCCTATACAGCGAGGAGCGACCTCTCATGAGCGGCGAATCAAGCAACGCGCAGATGGAGCGACCGTTGCTCATGGGGTAGTACAACATCGCCGGCAGTTTACCCTTATCGTCGATCACGAAGATGGAACGTACCGCCGAGGCGTCGTTGGCACTAGGGTAAATTATCTCTTTCAGGCGTATATTCTAAGCATCTTGCTAAAGCATGGTGCCTGGAGCGGTGCTCTGCCGGGTGATTGGAGAAGTTTATGGAAACGGTATCGGAGCGGGGTTTTTGGCAGCGCATGGCGACCACTCAAGGACTGATCATTCTTTTTTTTACCTCTGCGGGCTGTCATTCCTGTCGGATCTGGCGCAAGTTGCTGGCGGATTACGAGGCTACCCGCGATGGTCTACAAGTCTGGGAAGTCGACGCAGGGATCGATATGGGAATCACTCAGGAGTTGAATGTCTATCATCTGCCCGCACTTTTTCTCTTCCGGGATGGCTGTTACCAGCGCCCCATTCAGGTGGAAGCGCGGGCGCATGCATTAGACCGCTGGCTGACAGCGATGGCTGACCAGCCACCGGAAGAGATGCCGTGACGGTCTGGGACGGTGCGGGTTGGCACTGTCGGGCGCAGCGCGCGCCGTCGCCCTACCATGACGAGCGTCCGGTGCGCTCGGTGGTGGACCTGCTGGTGGTGCATGCCATCAGCCTGCCGCCTGAAGGCTTTGGCAGCGGTGACGTGCAGCGTTTTTTCATGGGGACTTTGGACTTCAATAGCTATCCGTACTATGACGCTTTGCGCGGCTTGCAAGTCTCCGCACACTTTTTTATCGAACGGGATGGGACCTTGTGGCAGCATGTCGGCGTGTTTCAGCGCGCCTGGCATGCCGGGGCGTCTGAGTGGCAGGGCCGCCCAGCTTGTAACGATTATAGTATCGGTGTCGAGCTGGAGGGCAGTGAAAGCACTACGTTCATGCCAACCCAATACCAGCGTCTGGCGATATTGGCGAAAGAGTTGCAGAGCCTTTTCCCAGGCATGGACCCCGAGCGCATGGTGGGACACTCGGACATCGCCCCCGGCCGCAAATGGGATCCCGGTCCCGGTTTTTCCTGGTCTTATCTGGCAGAGGTGAGTAAAAATGGCAGAAATGCAGCAAGCACCAAAGCGTGATTGCGGCGCGGGGCAAGGTGCGCAAATTTGCTGTTGTGTTCCCGATGCCGGAATTGTTGGGACCGCAAGACCGCTATGAGCTTTTGATGCCAGTCGCCCCCGCAGACTCTGTACCTGGCTCCTGAACCCGTTCGTCGCAGCCGTAGAACTTTACGCCGCGGATGATTTTGCCGCGGCCCTGACTGATCCGATACTGATTGTTGTCGCGCAGGGAGTACACACAGCCGCAGTATTCCTGCTGGTAAAACTGTTCACGTTTGGCAATGTCGATCATCCGCGCGCTGCCGCCGCCCTTGCGCCAATTATAGTCCCAGTATTTCAAGCCCGCATGGTGCGCGGCGGCCCGATGTCCACAACCGTTAATCTGCTCCATATCCTTCCAGCGGGAAATACCGAGGGTGCTCGAGAAAATGCTGAAGCCATGTTCAACGGCGTACAGGGCAGATCGCTCAAAACGCATATCGAAACAGGCGGTGCAGCGTGTCCCACGCTCCGGTTCCCACTCCAGCCCCTTCATCCGGGCAAACCAGTTTTCCTTATCGTAGTCGAGGTCGACGAAGGGCATTCCCAGTTGCTCGGCATAGCGAATATTCTCTTCCTTACGCAGGTCGTACTCGGCCAGGGGATGGATGTTGGGGTTGTAGAAGAGTACGGTAAAAGCGATGTTTGCCGCGCGGATATCATCCATGATGGGGCCGGCACAGGGCGCACAGCAGGAATGCAGCAGGATATGCTGGCTACCATCGGGCGTCTGTAGCGGGGCGACGGACTTTTTGGACATGGGGCAGTTCCCTGACGGATGATTTACTGGATGACGCAAGGATAACGCCTAGCACCGATTTTGCCAAAAGAGGAGGATAAAAATGGAGAGTGATTTGCGCAAAGGGCGTTGCCGGCCTTGTGAAGGCGGGGCGGCAGGGTTGTCGGCGGAGGCCATTCAAGCGGGATTACAGGATTTGTCCGGCTGGCAGCTTGATGGCAGTGCGCTGTGCAGGGATTGTCATTTCAAAAACTTTTACGAAACCATGGCCTTTGTGAATGCGGTGGCCTGGATTGCCGATCGGGAAGATCACCATCCTGATATGGAGGTCGGCTATGGACGCTGTGTGGTGCGCTATAGCACTCATGCCGTAGATGGGCTGACGGATAATGATTTTATCTGTGCCCGGCAGATAAATGCGCTGTTGACTTGACGCTGTTTGGGAGCAGCATATTCAGGCACCACTCCCCATTACCCCGCGAAGCGGGGTGCCGTCTTAAGCCTGATGGACCGGGCGCAGGAGAGGGCGCATGCCTTCCCGAATCTGGCGCTGGATGAAGGCAGCGCGGCCAGGCTCGCGCTTGTCTAGTTCAGCGGCACACTGGGAATCCGTCAACGCAGCGGCGCTGAGCATGACTTCCAACTCACAGGTATCTACTTTGGGATCGGTGAGCGCAGTTGGTGCGACATTCATTTGATCGCCAACCTGCCAGAACATCCGCGCATTCCACAGGCGCAGGCGCACATTGGGGTTCTGAAAGAGTTCTACACAACGGGTATTGAGGGCCTTGGGGTCCACTGTCATCCTCCTGTTTAAACGGGAAAAGCCATCGCCTGTGTTGGCGAGCTTGTTTAAGCATACTCGAAAAATGTGCCGGAAGGGGAGGTTTTTGTGGATTGAAGTATTCCATGCCCGGATAGATTCCGTGCGAAATAAAAACCCCGCACCAGGCGGGGTCATTTCGCACATCAAATTAAATCAGGCGGAAACATTCTTCATGTTGATGTTTTGATTGGTGGCGAGTTCGGGGTTGTAGAGGTATTCCACATTGCCTTGCTCCACCTGCTTGAGATATTCCTGGAAGTCGGCCTTGGCCTTGTCCCAGCTGATGCCCATCTTTT
>JAKAVW010000361.1 GCA_021827445.1 Pseudomonadota bacterium | reverse complement strand
CATGGAGAAACTGCAAAGCATATCGCAGTATCGGAGCCATCCCATTGACGCCTGCCCACCCGCCGCTGATTTGTGCGTAAGCGAGCCTACGGCGCCGAACATTGAATAGCGCGGAGACCGATCATGTACTGCCCTGACCCGTTTGCGGAAACCCGCCCGGAAATCCTGCGGGCATTGATTCAGCGTTATCCCCTCGCGACACTGGTCAGTATGGGCGGTAATGGTCTGGAGGCGAATCATATTCCCTTGTACCTCGCACCCGGGGTAGAACCGGTGCTGCAGGGACACATCGCACGCGTCAATCCTCTCTGGCGGGAAACGACCCTGGACAACGAGGTGCTGGTCATTTTTCAGGGGCCGCAACACTACATTAGCCCCTCGTGGTACGCGACCAAGGCGGAAACCGGCAAGGTGGTGCCTACCTGGAACTATGCCGTCGTCCATGCCCACGGTCAGCTGCAGGTCAGAGATGATGCCGATTGGGTACGGCAACAGATGGTCGCCCTGACCGCGCAGCAAGAGAAAGACTTTACCCTGCCCTGGCAGGTGGAGGATGCGCCCCAGGATTTCACGGAGCGGCTTATCGGGCAGGTAGTGGGCATAGAAATCCCCATCTCCCGCTGGATGGGTAAGTGGAAGGTCAGCCAGAACCAGCCGGTTTGCAACCGTGACAGTGTCGTCGCGCACCTGGAGCAGCAAAAACAGCCTGATTCCGAGGCCATGGCTGGATACGTACTGACCAGCCGCAAAAATGGCAAAAAGGATCATTCCGGATGACGGGTACCGTGGGTTTTCTGGTGTTCCCGGGCATTCAACTGCTGGATCTGGCGGGCCCCTACGAGATTTTTTTGGCACTGCACGAAGGATGATTGCGGAGAGTGGATAATTGCTACCCGAGATGGTGATTCGATTGTTGGCGAAGGATGAACTGGCAATGATCTTACCGCTGGTACAGGAGCTCAATCCTGGCGTACCGCCGGAGGTGCTCGCGCAAAGACTTCAGGATATGTCCGGAGAGGGTTATCAATGTGCTGCTGCTTTTATGGATGATTACTGTGTCGGTGTGGCGGGCATCTGGTTAGGTACGCGTTTCTGGTGTGGACGCTATCTGGATGTCGACAATGTGATCGTCGACCCGCAGTATCGCGGTGCCGGTATCGGTCAACAGCTCATGAACTGGGTAGAGCGCTACGCGTACCGGGAGGGTTGCGAAACCATGGTGCTGGATGCTTACGTCACCAACGATCTGGCGCACAAGTTCTATCAACGGAACGGTTATCAGATCGTTGGGTATCACTTCGTCAAATCGTTGCGGTCTCCCGGATGATCACCAATCCAGCATTCGGGGGTGCGACAGTATGATTACCGGCACACGCCGCGTGCGCCTCAATGGCAAGCCATTGCGGTAGGATGTTGATAGAATCGTGTCATTAGCCCACAATCTCGCCAAGGATCGTATCTTCCGGGGGCCTTTCTTGGGGGTAAAAATATTCTTCAGCTCTTTTCCGCTGATTCCATGAAAATTAGTCTCGCCAGCACTGACGCTGAGATTGCCGCCTGCTACCCGGTAATAAGAGAGTTACGTCCACATCTTCCAGAAGAAACTTTCGTTGCTCGGGTGCGCTCACAACAGCAGTACGGCTATCTGCTGGCCTTTCGGCAAGAAATGGACATGCCGGTGGCCGCAGCCGGATTCAGGATAGGGCAAAGTCTTTCGTGGGGTCGGTATTTATATGTTGATGACCTTGTCACACTGTCGACACATCGTTCCCGGGGCCATGGTGCCGCGCTACTCTCGTGGTTAGAAAGCTTTGCGGTAGAACATAACTGTGTACAGCTTCATTTTGGGTCGGGCTTTCAACGGAAGGATGCGCATCGGTTTTATGAACGAGAAGGGTTCGAGTCAGTTGCCTATCATTTTCACAAAGTCTTGGTGCCATGATCAGCAATAGTCATCAACACTCTTGTATATAGGCTTGCCTCGATAGCTGCGCTTTTCCCCAGCCGTGTCTGGCTATGGCCATCGGGATATTAGTCATTGGGTTTACCCTTTGCCCCTGATGTGCATACCCTGCGGTGGAGAACGTTAGCAGGAGGGTGCACTGGCCTCGCACCGTAACAACCTGAAAACTACGCAATAGCTTCTGATTTTAGGTTATCCGATTGATGGGCGGTGCCCAGTGGCGAGCCTGAGCCCGTCACGGAAATTCATTCCCATAAGAGTGAGCTGCACGGCGCCAACGACTAATTCCACTAATTGCACAGCGTAGAATGATACGTCGAACTCTCCGGCAGCAGCCTTGTAGTTAAGAAAGAATGCCGATGGAATCATCACGAACAAGCCATTGGCGGCGATGATGAGCATACGTTTCTTTTTCTGATCCAAGAGCCGTTCTGTGCGCGACTTGCCGAGCACAAAGCCGGATCCGCCGGTAGCGGCAAGGCAAGGCACTAGCAGGAAGAGGCCATAAACAATGCCCAGTTTGACAGCGGCGACGTCGGCATGGTCCATAAACAGTTCCGAGACCAGGGTTGAAGTCCAGAAACCGGCGATGATAAGCATCGCTGTAGTCCCAGCAAGGGCATGAAAGACGGGTTTCATCAGCGGTCTCCTTTCTTCGGTACTGGGGAATCAAGCTGTTCGTGGATGACATTCAGGGTTTGCAGGGTCTCATGGAGGCGTTGCAGGGAAAGGTCGGTAACCAGACCGTCAGCCCAGACCGTCTCCAGGGCCATCGCATCAGAAAAGGAGCGGATGCCCAGATCGGTCAGAGTATAGAGGGGGGAGTTCTGGTGGTATGGATTCGGGCACCGCTCGAAAAAGCCCTCCTTTTCCATTTTGTTGAGTTGTTTCTGCGCCCCTTGGCGGGTGATCCCCATAGCCTCGGCAATTTGAGGTGCGGAGAGGGGTTTCCCGGCGAGCGCAACGGCGCCTATCACTTGCCACTTGGCGCTCGTGAGATTGAGGGGCTTGACCAGTTCATCGCCCTTCTTCAGCAGACGGCCCTGCATACGAAATACTGCCAGCATGATCTCGGTCAAGATGGCCGCTTTCGGGTTTGGTTGAATGTTCATAAGGACCTTTTCCAAAATTCGCGTTATTCCCAGCCAGAGGACGTCAGTGATATGGCCGCCCGCATAATGACAACTAGTTTCCACTTAAGGAAATTGGTTGTCAATAATTACGCGGCAATGCAGCGGCACGGTCTGTCAATGCGGCATCCCGATGCCGATCGCGTAGCGGGCGGTGGTTTGGCCGCTTGAATTGCACTATGATTTTCCTACCACCGCATGCCAGCAGGAGGCATGGCCATGGCATCGGCAAGACCGCTTGAACAACCTGGAATATGTATCGCTACCTGACTTTATTGCGCCTGCGCTGGTAC